>JANMHD010000133.1:0-18178 GCA_031374985.1 Coleofasciculaceae cyanobacterium OTE_70_metabat_329
AGGGTTTGGGCTGTCTCTTCGGCTGGGACTCTGCAAATAGTAGCGGGTCATGTAGGAGTGGTGCAAACCTAGGCAACCCAAAGATTACGGGCAAACCGGAGGGCAAAGGTCACTAAGACTAGCCCAAACCAACTGAGGATGACATAGCCCCATTTAGGACGCTCCGACAGCCAGAGACCAAGGGCGATCGAGAGGGATACAATTCCATAGCTAATCCGATTCACAGAAATAGTACTACCAGAGGCAAGAATTAGCCCCAATCCACAAAAGCCGTAGGTCATCACTACTAGGCTCAACTTCTGCCGCATGATCCACAATAAATAAGCGCCCCCCAGACTCATGAAAATATTTATAAAAGCATCTCCTCCTAACAACCACAGAATAAGTCCTAGGGCAAGATAGCCATAACCTAGATTGGTGGGAGAAAAACGGCGGCGGTTAAACCACAGGGAGATCGCTGTTAGGCAAACAATCCCAAAGACAATCGGGTGTAGAGGATTAACGATCGCAAAATTCTTCCAGTTATCCCAACCAATGATGATTTCCATGAACATATGAAGCCAACCATTGCGATCGAATCCTAGCTCTGGGCGCCAACTCCGTTGGGCAATAAAAAATGCTAAGGGTTCCTGAAATTTACCCCAACAATATAAGCTAAAAGCTCCAATTCCTGCTGTAGCAGCAAGACTAGCGGAGATCGCTCCAATTCCTCTTTTTTCCTTGATAGATACTAATAATAAAGCCGGAATTAAGGCCACCCCGGTCGGCCGAGTCGCTGTTGCTAAAGCTCCCCAAAAAGCCGTACTTGGATATTTACGACTTTCAAAACTCCATAGGGATAAGGTACTAACGAATAAATACAGCCCTTCTGTATAGATTACTGATCCGTAGAGAGAAAGGGGACACAAAGCCAAAACTGCCACAATCCACCGAGCAGCCTTCCCTCCATACTGAGATTTCATCCAGTAGAAAAGACAGATGATTGTTCCTAAAAAAGCCCCATTGTTAATCAATACAGCCCCGACTCGAAATTTGATTCCTATTAGCATTAATCCCTTAGCTAATAAAGAGTAAAGGGGAAAAAAGGCAACGGAATTGTGCTGCTTACCATCGATCGCAAACCGATAACCCTTCTGCGCGATCTCCCGATAAAAATCACTATCCCAAGCTGCAAAAACGCTCCAATCTCCAAAGACTGGCATAACATCTGGGGGCACTGGTAATAAAGGTGCAATTCCCAGCATGACGAACAAGATTAGAAATCTAGTCCCGAACCAGAGGGAAAATATAAAAGAAGCATCCGGGCGGGATTCTCGGAATTTAGTCAATTTCTGCAAGATTGATAGAGGTTGGGGGCGTTTCCCTGCTGTCAGAGAATCGTTGTGAGGAGATAGTTTTTCTTCCGCAGTCATGGGTATTAGTTTTATTAGTCAAACATTTCAGCTAATTCTTCCGTAGAAGTACCTAGAATCCTTGCCAGACTATTCATTTCGTTATCTGAGAAGCCATCCCGGACTTCTGTTAATTCCTTGGCAGTTTTGCCCAGAATCCGGGCGATCGATTGAACTTGGGCATCCGACACATCTTTGCCATTGAATATGCCAATTAGTTCCTTTGGAGAAAGACGATAGGAATTACAAAATCTGGCAAACTCTTGATTACTAATATCTAGTTCTCGTTGTCGATCACGCAACAGAAAAGCGATCGCCCGGCTGCCATGCTCAGGACGTTTGGCATTTTCTAGGTATTTCCGCACTAGCTTACTAACCTGACCAGAGTTACCCCCAGAGCGCTTTACTAGGTCACTACAAACCATTTGCAATGCCTTATTCAAAGTTTCATTTTGTTCCCGCAGGGATTCAGCTTCATTGAGAGCTTCAACAATCTTGGCGGCAAATTCTTGGGTGCAATACCCCACATCCATCTCTTCATAAGAAATGGCAATGTAGGAGCGATAAGCATCGAATTGCAACCGTGACGATCGATTATTTTGCTTCATAAAACCAACTGTATTAGTCCAACACCTTGATATAAAAGCACTTTGGGTAGGTTGTGCCGAAATATTACTTACCGGGGATTCCTGCGGATTCGTAAGTTTTGACCCTTATCACCCTCTCCTTAACTATTTATAACTATAATCGAGAAATGGCAACTGATTAACTATCTTGATTTCAGCCCTAGCAGTGACCATAGCTGGAGTTTGTTGAGACAGATATCAAGGCAGATACTAAGGCAAATATACCGATGCCCTTAAGTATAAATTACCTGAGCTAGAATTTTTCCTAAATTGACCGAAAAACTGGAATACAAGCCCCGATTGTTTTTTTAATATTGTTTTTTAATATTGAGTAACCCTAGCAACTAGCCATGAGTGAGCCAACTAACAAGCTATCAGGTGCAAATATATCATCCTCTCTAGAAGCGAAACTGCCCTACGGGTCAGAAGACCATTCAGAAAATCTTGATGAACCCTCCGTAATTGGTGGAGGTTTGCCTATAATTACCTACTGGGCAAAAAAAACCCTCCAGCCGAAAGGGGCTTTACTCTGGAAAACCCTGAACCATAAAAGTTCTTGTCTCTCTTGTGCCTGGGGAACTGGGGGGCAAAAAGGCGGATTTCGGAATGAAGACGATGAAGTCTTGCAACGTTGCATGAAAAGTGTCGAAGCGATCGACTCGGAACTAATGGAGCCAGTTCCCGCTCAACTTTTTGCTAAGTATTCTGTGTCTCAACTCCAACAGCTAAATTCCTTAGAAACAAATAAATTGGGCAGACTGAGTTTCCCAATGATTCTCAGAGCTGGAAATTCTCACTATGAAAGGATTAGTTGGTCAGAGGTTTATGGTCTGATGACGGCAGCTTTCCAGCAACCCCCAGAGCGAGTGGCTTCCTACAGTTCTGGGCGATCGTCCAACGAAGCCGCCTATCTATTGCAATTGATGATCCGGGCTTTAGGTTCCAATAATCTGGCGGATTGTTCTGATCTTTGCCATGTCGCTTCTACTGTGGGCTTGAAGCAAATGTTTGGTTCAGGGACTTCAATGGTTAGTCTTGAAGATCTAAAACAGGCAGATTGCGTAGTTTTGAGTGGTTCCAATGCCCCAGCTAATGCTCCCCGATTTCTCAATGAATTGATCCAACTCCGAGACCGGGGCGGCAAGGTAATTGTAATTAATCCCATTAAGGAAGCCGGATTAGTTAAGTTTGGCTCCCCTGCCTATCCCCTCAAATCTTTGATCCCCGGCTCAGAAATTGCCTCTCTCTACCTCCAGCCTATCTCTGGTAGTGATGTGGCTTTGTTTGTGGGTATCCAGAAGTCTTTACTAGAGCAGGGCTTAGTAGACCAAAACTTTCTGCAACAACATACCAACGGCTGGTCAGAAGTTTTGGAGCAAGCAGCCACTACTAGTTGGTTAGAAATTACTCAAACCTGTGGAGTGGAGCAGGGGGCGATCGCTGAGGCCGCTCAAATTATTGGCACATCCTCAAAAGTGGTATTTGCTTGGGCTATGGGAATCACCCAGCAGAAAAACGGTGTAGATAATGTTCATAGCATTGCTAATACTGCCCTAATTACGGGGAATGTGGGCAAAATTGGGGCTGGAACCATGCCCATCCGGGGACATTCTAATGTGCAGGGTTTTGGGTCGATGGGAGTAACTAGTCAACTCAAAGAAGAAATTCGCCAAGCCTTAGAAAAACTCTTAGGCAAGCCCTTGAGTCGGGTGCAAGGTTACAATACCAGAGCCTTAATTGATGCAGCCGATCGCCACCAAATTGATACCCTCTTATGTTTAGGGGGCAATTTATACGGAGCTAACCCTAACTTAACCCAAGCGAAACGAGCCTTGGGCAATATTAACACCATAATTTACGTAGCTACCAAGCCTAATTTTGGACATTTTCATGGCTTGGCCAAGCAAAATACTTTAATCTTGCCTGTTTTTACTCGATTTGAAAATCCCCATAGAACTACCACTGAATCTGGGAATAACTTTGTTCGTCTGAATGATTCCGGTTCTTCTCACTTGACGGGCAAACCAGAAGTGGATTTAATCTCTGAAGTAGAATTGCTGACAGAACTTGCCCATCGGTTACATGGCGATCAACCGATTGACTGGCGGCAGTTGCAGGATACGCACTATGTCAGAAAATTAATTGCCCAAACTATTCCCGGCTATGAAGCGATCGGCGATCTAGATGAAACCGAAGCAGAATTCACTATTAAGAATCGGGTTTTTCATACCCCAGAGTTTCCTACTCCTGACAAGAGGGCAACTATGTTTCTGACTCCTATACCAGAATTAACTTTACCAACGTGGCAAGATTTTGGACTACCAGAAACCAGTCAGGGAATTATTTTGGCCCTAGGCACAGGTAGGAGCTATTCCCAACACAATACTGTGGTTTATAAAGATGGAGATTTTTATCGAGGAATGCCCCACCGTAATTGTATTTTGATGAATCAAGCCGATGGAGAAATGAGTGGATTATCTCCCCACCAAAGAGTTACAGTCCGGGGCGATGCTGGGGCTTTAGAGCGGGTGGAGGTTATTTATGGGGCAATTCGCCGGGGTTCTGCCTTGATGTTTTATCCTGAAGTTAATGCTATTTTTACCGCCCAGATAGATCCCCAATGTGGGATTCCTGCCTATAAACGGGTTCCTGTAGCAATATATGCTAGCTAAACCTAGATTTTCTCAACTTCTCAGCCCTCTAAATCCTGCTATTCTCTATCCTGATACCGATGGACAGCGAAGAGTAAATAGCACCGAACAGTTTTACTAAATCTTGACGATCGAGCAAAATATAGATTGAATCTAGGCAGAAGCTCTTGTTTTTTAATCGCTACGGTGTAAGCGATCGCAGTTTCTAGCCGCAGAATTCCAGCGTTCTTGAGAACGTGATGGAGAACTTTTTGGGGATATATAAAACCTATCTGCCTTTAAGCGCTTTGGTGAAATTCTGTCGATAAGATTTATTGGCCACTAACAGGGCAGGCCAGAGAAAAGATAAAATTAGCTTATTAGGCAGATTAGGACTAAAACTAGTTTGTTCAAATCCCTTCCAAAATTTCCAGACTCCATACCCATAGATCCCAATCAGAGCAAATAATATAATCGTTTTCATAAATAAATCTCCTAAAAAATATCAAACCGGATTGACTAAATTCACAGAACTTTAGAAAGTATAGGAATTAGAGACAAATCCTAGGTAACAGCCTTAGAATACAAAATAAGATACAGCTTAAATTATTGTTCTACCCACTATATAGTTTATCCATATTTTGGTTGCTTCACCAAGAAGTAGCTGTTCCAAGATTAGATAATTTAGAGCAAATTCTTTAGGGAAAGGCTAAGCCGACATTAATCCTATATCAATTTTATAATCCCAACTCTATACCCGGAGGAGACATGCGATGCGAGCAGTATTAATGGCTGGCGGTTCAGGAACAAGGCTCCGACCTCTTACCTGCGATTTACCTAAGCCGATGGTGCCAATTCTTAACCGCCCGATCGCTGAACATATCATCAACCTCCTCAAGCGACATCAGATTACCGAAATTATTGCTACCCTCCACTACCTGCCCGACCTCATGCGAGATTACTTTCAAGATGGGAGCGACTTTGGGGTGCGGATTACCTACGCAGTGGAAGAAGATCGGCCTTTAGGTACAGCAGGTTGTGTAAAAAATACGGCAGAACTTTTAAATAGTACTTTTTTAGTAATTAGTGGTGATAGTATTACAGACCTTAATTTAACTGAAGCGATCGCTTTCCACAAGGCTAAAGGCTCCAAAGCAACTATTATCCTTACTAAAGTCTCCAATCCCCTAGAATTTGGGGTAGTAATTACCGATGAAAACCACCACATCCGCCGTTTTCTAGAGAAGCCTTCTCCCGGCGAAATCTTTTCCGATACTGTGAATACAGGAATTTATATTCTAGAGCCAGAAGTACTAGAGTACCTGCCCTCAGATTTGGAGTGTGATTTCTCAAAAGATTTATTTCCCCTCCTCCTAGAAAAAGGTGAACCTATGTATGGCTATGTGGCCGAGGGTTACTGGTGCGACGTGGGTAATCTAGATACCTATCGGGAGAGCCAGTATGATGCTCTGCAAAAAAAAGTCAATCTAGAATTTGCCTATGCTGAATGGCAGGAGCAAGTATGGATTGGCCAGAATACCCAAATTGACCCTACGGTAGAATTAGTCCCCCCCTGTTTAATTGGCAACAACTGCCGAATCATGGGGCGGGTAAAAATTGAAGGCGGGACGGTGGTAGGAGATAATGTCACGATCGGCCTAGATGCAGACTTAAAACGACCAATTATTTTTAATGGGGTGATTATTGGAGATGAGGTAGATCTGAGTGGCTGTGTCGTGGGACGGGGGGCTAGGGTCGATCGCCGGGCCCATGTCCTAGAAGGGGCTGTAGTGGGTTCTCTATCTACAGTGGGGGAAGAATCCCAAATTAGCCCCAATGTCCGAGTCTGGCCCAGCAAAAATATTGAAGCAGGGGCAACGCTCCATACAAATCTGATCTGGGGACATACAGCCCACCGAAATCTCTTTGGACAGCGGGGGGTACAGGGGTTAGCAAATATTGATATTACCCCTACCTTTGCAGTGAAGTTGGGGGAGGCTTACGGCTCCACTCTCAAACCTACTTCCACAGTAATTGTCTCCCGTGACCAGCGGAGTATTTCTCGAATGGTATCTAGGTCTTTGATAGCTGGCTTGATGTCCGTGGGAATTAATATCCAAAATCTAGAAGCCACAGCTATTCCCCTTTCTCGGACTGTAGTACCAAAATTTGGGGTGGCAGGGGGAATCCATGTGCGGGTGCATCCTGATCGCCCAGATTATATTTTGATTGAAATCTTTGATTCCCAAGGGATTAATATTTCTAAATCTCAGGAGAAAAAAATTGAGGGGGCTTACTTCAAGGAAGAATTGCGTAGGGCGCAGATCCATGAGATTGGGGAAGTCAGCTATGCTGGTTCCGGCTCGGTGATCGATATCTACAGCAAAAGTTTCCAAAAACACCTAAATATTGAGGCGATTCGCCATAGCGGTTCCAAGGTAGTCATTGACTATGGTTATGGGGTTTCTGGGGCAATTCTGCCCTTACTCTTAGGAAAATTTGGCTGTGATGCAGTGGTCTTAAATGCCAGCCTGAATCAAGTGGGTTTATCTAATGAAGAGAAGGAAGAATTATTAGTTCAACTGGGAGAAGTGGTCAAGGCACTGAAGGCCAATTTTGGGGTGCAGGTGGCTGCTAATGGGGAGCAGTTGATCTTGGTGGATGAGTTGGGTTATGCAGTGCGGGGAGAGATGTTGACGGGGTTAATGGTGAATATTATGCTGACAGCGAGTCCCCGAAGTTCTGTCGTGGTTCCGGTACAGGCTTCCTCAGCGATCGAGGAAATTGCTGCTCGTCATAACGGGAAGGTAATTCGTACCAAGTCTAACCCCACGGCGTTAATGGAGGCTTCCCAAACTAACCCTAATGTAGTACTAGGGGGTAGTGGCTCTATGGGTTTTATCTTTCCTCAGCTACACCCCGGTTTTGATGCCATGTTTTGCATTGCCAAATTAATTGAAATGTTGATGGTTCAGGAGCGATCGCTAGCTCAAATTCGTGCTGAGTTGCCCCTAGTTACCCACAAATCGGAAACTGTCCGTTGCCCTTGGAATATTAAGGGTTCTCTCATGCGACATTTAATTGAAATTCATGCTTCTAAAAACTTAGAACTAATTGACGGGGTAAAAATCTACTTTCCATCTCCACCGTCCGTAGTTTTTGATAGTCAAAGAAATACTTCCACTACAGATCGAAAAGACTCAGGGAGTAATGGATTTAATGGGGCTACATTCCAAGAAGACTCTGTTACCCCTTCAAGATTAGCCTCCATAAACCCTAGCTCTAGGGATAGAGACCACTGGGTGCTAATTTTGCCAGATGCAGGGGAACCAATGGTACATATTTTTACTAATGGCACTGACTCTCGATGGGTAAATTCAATTTTAACTGATTACACCGCCCATGTCAGGGAATTTGTAGCGCAAGAGCTACACTAGATTATGGTTAGGATACCTTAGGAAATCTAGACTATCGGATCCCCTAGACTTATAGTACAATTGTTTTACTTATTAGGAGAGGACTAGCTTATGAATAGCTGTATTTTAATGGCCCAGATTATTAAAGAACCAGAACTGCGTTATACCACAGATAACCAATTACCTACATCCCAAATGCTAGTCCAATTTCCATCCCTGAAACCGGAAGATAGCCCAGCAACTCTCCGGGTAGTAGGCTGGGGAGATTTAGCAACAGAAATTAAAGAGAATTTCCATGAAGGAGATCAGGTAATTATCCAAGGGCGGCTCCAGATGAATTCGATCGATCGCCCCGAAGGATTCAAGGAAAAACGAGCAGAGTTAAGTGTCTCTAAAATCTATAAAGTCGGCGAAACCACAGGCTTTACTGCAAGTACTCCCACCTCTAGCTACAGTCCCGCCGCCGTAACTACGACTCCTGTTGCGGCCTCATCCACCCCTAAACCTAATACCGAAAAATTTACCCCAGAACCAGACCTAGATGATATTCCCTTTTAAAGTCACTTCTAGGGGCTTAAGTTTTTAGTTAAAAATAAGGGGCTTAAGCCCCTTGCCTATCCTAACCCCTTTAGCAAGCTCTATATTTGTAAACTGTAAAAGTATGTATAGCTTATATTTTTGTTCAATTAAGGCTTAGTCTTAACACTTATTGCACCATTAACTATAGCTTGGCAGGCTAGGCGATAACTATCTGGCTTCTTTCTGAGCTTCTGATTTTCAAATTCTGTCCGGGGAGAAAGGTTCTCTATTCCTTCAACAATCTCCACCACACAGGTGCCACACTGACCATAACCCCCACAGTTCATCATCTTTCCGGTAAAAGTATAAATATCAATTCGGTTTTGAATTGCCTTCTCCCGTAAATTGGCTCCATCTGCCGCAATTATTTCTTGATTTTCTTTGACAAACTTGATGTTAGCCATAGGGCGTTTTTATTTGTAGTTAATTTGTAGTTGATTTACGATTAGTAGATGTAATAAATTTTAACAAAAATTGCTGCCAACTTAGTTCCAACTTAGATTTAAGAATTTCTACTGACTAAGGATTAAGCCTAGCCGTGTTAGCCTAGAGATTGGCAAGTTGGTAGTAGCCGGATTCTTCCCTAAGATCGGGTTTCAGCATCTGAAAAACTTTATGTTTAAATCCCACTCTATTTCTTTTCGGCGAATTCTTTTATCAAGGATTCTCCTTTTACTAGTACCAGTTTTGCTTTCTGGGGTTTATGTCACCTATCGCAAAGCGCGTTCCGGCTTATTGGAAACTGCTAGACAAAACGTAAAAGAGAGTGCGATTAGGGAAGGAGAAAGACTAATGGACCAGATTAATTCCCTAGAAGCTAATCTACTGACTGTTAGTGCAGCCACAGTATGGCAGGATAGAACTCCTCAAGCTGCTCAAGAATTTCTGGCTCAACTCCAGCAAAAATTACCTACAGATATTCAATGTATGCAGCTGAGTAGTATTCTTAGCCAAAATATTTTAGCAAGTACCTGTGGAGATTACCCCCTTGTGGTTGTGCCGACAAATTTTTGGAGTCCTCAGCAGGAAGCTACTTTTTTTAGGGATCAGCAGCTTTATGTCACCACTAATCCGTCTCCTCCGGCTCCATTGTCAGATCAGTTGGCTCCGCAACCACTAACTCAAACCTCCCAACTATATTTGACTTTTAGTGTGCCAATTTACGATCGTCAAGGCAATCTTAGTCAAATTCTTCATGTTAAAACCTCTCTTCTCAAAGAAAAACCTTTCTCTGTTCTTAAAGCTCCTAGCACGGCGATCCTCAACCAAGAGGGAATTATTTTAGCCCATCCCAACCCAAGTGCAGTGGGAACAAATATTGAACAAAAACCTGATGCTGAACGTTTGAAAAGTATTGTGAGAAATGCTCTCAGAGATCGACAAGATGTTTTGCATTTGTTTGCTTTTCAATCTCCGGGACAGGAGCTATTGACAGGCTACACCGCTGTTCCTAGCCCAGTTACTGCTGCCACAAAGCAAAAATGGATAGTTCTCTCTATTACTCCCCTTGATACTGCTTTAGCTGGTATGTCAGAAATTCAACAAATTTTGTTGATATTTACCCTAGCCCTATTGATGGCTGGTATTTTTGCCGCCATGTACATTGCCACAGCCTTGGCTCGCCCCCTAGAGCAATTGCGGGACTATGCGCTCCATTCGCAGCCCCACTCCCTGCCATCTCAACATTCTCAAGACTTCCAGATCAGAGAATTTGGGCAGCTATCCCAAGCCCTCCAAAGTATGGTAGAAAGACTAACTCGGTGGGCTGAAGAATTAGAAACTGCTTGGCGGGAAGCGATCGAAGCAAATCGCCTGAAGAGTGAATTTCTTGCTACTACTTCCCATGAACTACGAACTCCTTTGAATGCCATTATTGGTTGCTTGCGTCTAGTCACAGATGGCTTTTGTGACGATCGTAATGAGGAGCTAGAACTCCTCCAAAAAGCTGATCAAGCAGCCGTAAATTTATTAAAAATAATTGATGACTTATTAGATTTTGCCAAAATTGAAGCTGGAAATTTAACTGTGGAAATGGCAGTATTAGACTTAAATCAACTGCTAAAAGAAGTCATCGATTTACAAATACCCGATTTGACAGCCAAGGGATTGAGCTTAGTTGCTCTGGAGTTTAATTACCAAATTACAGTCCGGGGCGATCGAGAAAAGCTGCAACAGGTATTTATAAATCTCCTAAGCAATGCCATTAAATTTACCGATCGAGGTAGTATTACCATCTCTATTTATCCAGAGAGAAGCTATCCCCAAAAAAAATCTGAGCCGCCAGAATTCACTTCTCCCAGAAATTTCCTCGAAAACAAATCAGAAAATATCATTATTGAATTTCAAGATACAGGGATTGGAATTCCCCCCAATAGCCAAGATAAATTGTTTCGTCCCTTTGTGATGGCTGATGGCAGTAGTACTCGAAAGTTTGGTGGTACTGGTTTAGGCTTGGCCATTTCCCGTAACTTGATCGAAATGATGGGAGGAAGTATTCAGCTTTCTAGCCCCGGAGAAGGTTTGGGTACAACTGTTCAAGTAATCTTGCCAGCCCTGAGTATCCTGCCGATCTCCCTTGAGGCTATCAGTAAGTTATGATTGAAGCGAAGTAGGTATTAACTTATAACCGTCATAGCAGTTGCTATAATCAATAAAAAATAAAAATAGAATTTGAGGATAGATTATGACATCCTATGCTGCTGCTTCTGCTAGAGCCGAAATGGGAGAACTGCGTCGATTAAAAACGCTCCTCCCCCCAGAATTACAAAGTTGGGTACTTGTGGAAGGAACAACGGAAGTAAATCCCACCCTAATTCGTTCTGAGGAAGTGGGCAAAGATGAAGTAGAAATTCAAATTGATCTGATCAAATGGGATCAGTTAGCTTTAGATCAACGGAATTTGCTATTTTGGCATGAAGTTGCCCGGATTCAAAATGATACAGTGCCTAAAGAGGGATGGGAAATGGCGGCTCTGGCGATCGGTTTAGGAGGAGCAGTTGGGGAGTTGTGGGTTCAGGATGGATTATTGTTAGTGCTGGCGATGGGTTTATGCGGATTTTCGGGGTTTCGCATGTACCAGAAGAATAATGGAAGTAAAATAGTCCGAGAAGCAACCGAGGCGGATGAAAAGTCGATCGCCTTGGCTACCCGCTTTGGTTATACCCTCCCCAATGCCTATAAAAGTTTGGCTAGTGCCTTAAAAACTCTAATTGAGATGACTCCCAGCAAAGGGCAGCGCCAGAAATATGAAGCTCGTCTTCAGGCATTGAAGCGTAGTGCAGCTAAAGCTAAGTCTAGAACTCAAGGGAGTCGTGAGGTCTTGGAATAAACCTAGGTAATCAGGTGCAGTACTTTTTTCCGTGGCGTTCACTTTAGCGTTGCTTAGCAATATCGCTATTTCTAATTACTACTTTGATTTCGTAAAAAACGAATAACTACTGACACCTAATAACTACATACTCAAGTTATGGTAGAGCCAACCTCCCCTAAAGAATTCCCTCTCAAAATGACCAATCAAGGGGTAGTCATGCAGCTTCCCCCCAAACTTACAGTCCTTGAAGCTGTACCGTTCAAGTTAGCCTATCAAAAAATTGTTCAAGCCAGTCCTCCGCCCTCCCAGATTACCCTTGATTGGAGTGAGACTACTTTTATTGATAGTAGCGGTATCGGAGCCTTGGTTGCCAATATCAAACACACTAGGGAAAAACAGGTCTCTCTAACCCTAAAAAATGTCCATCCCCAAGTTATGGCAGTTTTTGCGATGACAGGACTAGATAAAATTCTGGATATTGAAGTGGTGGTGGAGCGATCGGAAACTATTACCCGGCTTCCAGAAGTTCAACCACCAGCGACTCACCCCTCTATTCGTTCTTGGGTAAAACGATTAATTGATATTGTTGGCAGTATTGTAGGTTTATTGATTACCGGAACTTTATTTGTGCCGATTGCGATCGCCATCCGGCTAGATAGCCCAGGGCCGATTCTTTTTGGCCAAGCTCGTTGTGGTTGGATGGGTAAGCGGTTTTTTATGTGGAAGTTTCGCTCCATGTATAGCGATGCCGAGGCGAGAAGAGCCGAAGTGCCTAATCAGGCCACAGGAGCATTTTTCAAGAATGACCAAGACCCAAGGATTACGAAGGTCGGCCGCTTTTTACGGAAAACCAGTCTTGATGAGTTGCCTCAATTTTGGAATGTCCTCCGGGGAGATATGAGTTTGGTCGGCAGTAGACCTTCGGTACTTTACGAATTAGACTACTATGAGGTTCCAGAATGGCAACGTCTAGATGTTAAGCCGGGGATGACTGGGGAGTGGCAGGTTCATGGACGATCGAAAATCCGCAACTTTGAGGATGTGATTGAGTTAGACCTCCGCTATCAAAGAAACTGGAGCTTGATGTATGACTTCAAGCTAATTTTCAAAACCATCCTAATTTTATTTAAGAGAGACAGTGGAGCCGTTTAGCGACACTTAATTTATTGTTGGTGACACAATGCTCCTTAAGGAATCCTGTCTACGGGTACCTACAGATTTAAATGCTTTGACAGATGTGCTGCAATGGTTTGACCAGTTTGACTTACCGCCTCTGTCTAAAGATTTTTTGTGGCAATGCCGGGTCGTGCTGACTGAAGGCTTTACCAATGCAGTTCGTCATGCCCATTGCCACCTGCCTAGCGGGACAGTAGTTGAGTTGGGGATGAGCCTATTTACAGACTATTTAGAAATAAAGATTTGGGATCAAGGAGAACCTTTTGACTGGGAGGGGACTCTCATGGCAATTTCCCAAGAAGATATTGATCCTCTAGAAAAGGAAGGGGGACGGGGTTTAATGTTTATTAAGCAGCTAACCGACTATGTAAGGTACGATCGCTTCTCTGACCAAAGGAATTGCCTCACCCTCCATAAAAAACTCCATTAATCATGTACGCAGGAGATATTTTTCGTGGCTGAAGGGAAAAAAATAAGTAAGTCGTTTGCAGGGATTGCCGGCATTGTGGCCGTGGCAACTATTATTAGTAAGGTATTTGGCTTGTTTCGCCAACAGGCGATCGCTGCGGCTTTTGGGGTGGGTATGGTGGCCAACTCCTACGGCTATGCCTACGTGATTCCGGGATTTTTATTAATCCTTTTGGGGGGCATCAACGGGCCTTTTCATAGTGCTTTGGTAAGTATTCTTTCTAAACGCAATAAAGAAGATGCCGCCCCAGTGGTGGAAACTGTTAGCACCCTAGTCACCTGTGCCTTACTTTTAGTTAGCTTTCTGCTAGTGATCTTTGCGGGAAATTTGATAGACTTAGTGGCTCCTGGCCTTGGTAGTACTCCTGCTGGGGCAGTAGAAAGAAATCTAGCAATCCAGCAGTTACAGATCATGGCTCCCATGGCAATTTTGGCAGGCTTGATTGGAATTGGCTTTGGGACTCTCAACGCCGCAGATCAGTACTGGCTCCCCGCCGTTAGCCCGATATTTTCTAGTTTGGCAGTAATTCTTGGTTTGGCAGGATTAGCTTGGCAGTTGGGAGATAAAATTAGCACCCCAGAATATGCCCAACTGGGGGGAATGATTTTAGCAGGAACCACCTTAGCAGGAGCGATTTTACAATGGCTGGCTCAACTGTGGGCCCAGTGGCGTAGTGGCTTAGGAAAGATCCGCCTCCGGTTTGATTGGCGAATTCCGGGAGCCAAAGAAGCGATCGCCATCATGCTCCCAGCCACTTTTTCTTCAGGAATGCTACAAATCAACGTCTACACTGACCTATTTTTTGCCTCCTTCATTCCCTACTCTGCCGCAGTTCTGGGCTATGCCGGACTATTGGTAAATACCCCCCTAGGTCTGGTTTCTAATATTATTCTTGTCCCCTTGATGCCAGTCTTATCTAAGCTGACAGCCCCAGAAAATTGGGATGAACTAAAACAAAGAATCCGTCAAGGTTTGCTCCTAACTGCCCTAACCATGCTGCCTATTAGTGCCTTGATGATTACCCTTGCTATTCCTATTGTGCGCATTGTCTATGAGCGCCAAGCCTTTGACAATCAGGCATCTATGTTAGTTGCCCCGGTGCTGGTAGCCTACGGTATTGGTATGTTTGTCTATCTGGGGCGGGATGTGTTGGTGCGGGTTTTTTATGCCCTAGAAGATGGGGACACACCCTTTAAAGTTAGTATCCTAAATATTTTCTTGAATGCTCTCTTGGATTTTCTCTTAGTCCAAATTTGGGGAACTGTCGGCATTGTTTTAGCCACAGTAATCGTAAATGTAATCTCGATGGTGATGTTTTTGTATCTTTTGAATAAAAAACTCCGGGGTTTGCCCCTCTTAGAATGGAGTTTACCTCTTTTGGGAATTACGGCAGCTAGTGGGGTTTGTGGCTTGGTGAGTTGGGGAATAAATTGGGGAACTCAGCAAATGTGGGGAGCAGATGGCTTAGGGATTCAATTAGTAGAAATAACAGCAGCTAGTTTTGGGGGATTGTTGGCTTTTACGTTAATTGTAACTAGATTAAATTTGCCGGAAGTGGATGTATTGGGGGCAAGGTTACGGGAGAAACTGCCTTGGTAGTAAAATATTTAGGGGTAAGGGGGCAATGCCTATCCTACTTGGAGTTTGTGATAAAACTAGTTAGACTCAGTTAGATAAATAGGATTCTAAATGATCTAGGATGGAGTTAAGAAGAAACTAGTTTTAGATATTATCTCAATCTGTAGCCTGAATATATACATAGCTATGAATCAAAATATTCCGAATATTCCCAAAATAATTCAACTAAAACTGCCTAGCTTGATGCCTTGGCTAATTCTGCTAGGTTTAGTTCTGCTGTCGGGAACTACAGCTTTTAAGTGGTTGGCAGATGGCTTTTTGATTTTGTTGGCGATCGTGATTATATTGCCGATCGTTGGTTGGTTTGGTTTGCAATGGTGGCTACGCCGGAATGTAGTTGAGGCTCCCTGTCCGGTTTGTGGTTATGAATTTACTGGATTTCAAGGGGCTAATTGTGTTTGTCCTAGTTGTAATGAACCTCTCCAAGTAGAGCAGGGACAGTTTAAGCGTTTTACTCCCGCTGGGACGATCGATGTAGAAGCAGTAGAAGTAATGGGCAAAAGTCTTGAAGATTAGGGATACGATCAAACGTAGGATTAGGTAGAGGATTATTATGATATTTTCTAGTATATCTAGGCAGTAATCAAACTCATGCTATCTACTAAGAGAAACCAACTATGAGCGATCAGCCCCAATCTCCATCTGAATTAATGGCAGAACTAGAAGCTCTGCGTCAAGAAGTCCCCAGCCTGAGACGGACTAAATTAGCCTTTGAGACTCAAAATCAATTAGTTAAAGCTCTAATTTCTGTATCTCAAGCCTCCACTGGTAGATTAATGTTGCGATCGATGCTTTTGGAAACCATCAAAGTCACCTCTAGTTTAGTAGAAGCTCAGGATAGTAGTCTCTTCCTGATTGATGAATATGGAGTGGTGATGGAAAGTATCTTAGCTAGGGGCGCCACAATCCGGGAAGTAAAGCAAAACCTGATTGGGCAGGTACTTGACAAGGGTTTGGCCGGCTGGGTAGTCCAAAATCACCAAATTGGGTTGATTCTTGATACTAGGCGGGACGATCGCTGGCTAACTCTTCCTAACCAACCCTATACTGTCGGTTCTGCCCTCTGTGTCCCCATTATTCATGCCAAAAAATTGTTGGGTATTCTCACTCTAACTCATCCAGATTTTAATAAGTTTAATCAAGAGGCGGCTGATTTGATGGAAATGACGGCCACCCAGATGGCCTTGGCCTTGGATAATGCCCGCTTATACATGAGAAGCCAATCTTCCTCTCCAGTCACTCCTTCCCAAACTAGCTCGATCGCAAATCCAGACCTGACAAAATTAGGAGTTTATATCTTAGGAATGGATGGAAAATTTCTCTACATTAGCAGTCAAATTGGAGAAGTTTTTGGCTACAGTATTCCCGAAATCCTCGAATTAAACTCGGCACTATCTCTAGTAGCTACTGATAGCCGAAAGGAATTTAGTGATGAGTTTCAACCCTGCTTCCAAGGAGAGACAAACCAAGTTAATTGTAAATTTCATGGCAAAAGTAAAGATGGTAAACTCCTGCGTTTAGAAATAGCCGGAAATAGAACCAAGTTCTACGGCAAGTTTGTAATTATTGGTTTGATGGGTGAGTTGTAACATTTCCATGAAAATTGGTTTTTTAGATAATATCGCCTGGGATTATCGAGTTGATAGTGTCAAATACATTCCCCTAGGGGGTTCTCAGTCTTCCCTCTGCTATCTAGCGGCGGCTCTAGCCACCCAAAATCATCAGGTATTTTTGTTTAATAGTTGCTCTACACCGGCCATAAGTTTGGGAGTTTTGTGTCAACCGTGGGAGAAGCTATTTACCGCAAATCTGCCAGAACTTGATGTATTAATTGTTTTAAATCATGCAGGCTGGGGGCAGAAACTCCGACAGGTATTACCCTCAGAAACTAAATTAATTCTTTGGACACAGCACGCCTTCGATCAACCGGCGATCGCCCCCCTCCAAGACACCGCAGAATGTGCCAGCTATGATTATTTTGTTTTTGTCAGTGAGTGGCAGCGGCAAACCTATTTGTCATCCCTAGAAATTCATCCCCGCCGGACTAAATTATTGCGTAATTGCATTGCTCCGGCTTTTGAGAATTTGTTTGGCTCGATCGCTGACCTGACTTCCCGGAAAAGTCATCCCCCAGTGTTAGCTTACACCAGCACTCCCTTTCGGGGTCTAGATCTATTATTAGAAATATTCCCCCATCTCCACCAAGCAATTCCCGGCTTAATTCTAAAGGTATTCTCTAGTCTCCAAGTTTATCAATTAGCCGATCAGTCAGACCCTTATAGTTGGCTCTATGCTAAATGTAGAGAAACTCCGGGGGTAGATTATATTGGCTCTTTGCCCCAAGCCCAGTTAGCGCAGGAATTGCGATCGGTCACTTTGCTAGTCTATCCCAACCACTTTGCTGAAACCTCTTGTATTTCTGTCCTAGAAGCCATGGCCAGTGGTTGTTTGGTAGTAACTAGTAATTTGGGAGCATTACCAGAAACTACAGAGGGTTTTGGGCGTTTGATTTCTGTGGATGATGACTGGTCAAGGTATCAACAGGATTTTATAAAAGAGGTGCTTACTTTACTGCAAACACCGGAGGATTATCCTATTCCTACAGCTTTTGGGGAGTATCAGCATACTTATTGGCAAGTTAAGTACATCAATAGATACTACAATTGGCAGCACAGAGCTTCCGAGTGGGCAAATTGGTTACAAAACATTTAGCTTGAGCACCATAATTATGGCAAATTTCGATCTCCTAAGTATAATTTACGTATAACTACTAATTAGAAACTAGGAATTAGAAACATTTCTCACTTGAGTATCAGCAAGCAGAAGATGTTTTTATAAGGAACTTACCATTTATTATGGCTTACCAAGAAAAACTAATAAGTCATCCTAGCAATTGTTCTAGCCTAGCTACACAGAAACCGGAGTAAAACCATGGAATCCTTA
>JANMHD010000174.1:0-9531 GCA_031374985.1 Coleofasciculaceae cyanobacterium OTE_70_metabat_329
AATAGGATGGCTAGATAAGGCAGAATTTTGGTTAAAAGGTAGAGATTCTGGAATATCTTTTGGGTAGCGTGACTCCAAAGAGTCGATCGCATTATTTAAAAAGTTCATACCGACTTTATTAATTTTACCGGCATAGCATTCTACCAAGGGTAATTGCCCATACTCCCGGATTATCTCTACTCCCGATCGCTGCACACTTCCCTTCAAGCGATACTCCAAGAGCATTAAGGTACTATCCAAACCCGCATGAATATCGGCAAATTTCCGCTCTGCCTCCCCTAGTCGAGAAAAATTCCGCAGGCTAAAAACAATCTCTCGGATCCGCTCTGCCCCTGCTTGCATAGATTTCATCAGCTTAGATAAATCATGATTTAGAAACTCGATATCTATTTCTTCTTCTAAATAGGTAATTTCAGCACTGGCGGGGACTGAAGTGCGATAGAGGAGGACTAAGCGCATTAAGTCATTAGTATAATTTTTAATGTGGGTAAGATTGCTGTAGATAAAGGTGACAGGATTATTAATTTCGTGGGCAATACCGGCTACTAGTTGTCCCAAGGCCAGCATTTTTTGTTGCTGAAATAGTCCGGCTTGGGCTTGTTGGAGTTGCTGCATTGCCTGTTCGAGGGAGGCATTTTTTTTCTCTAGTTCTACTTGGAGCGATCGCAACCGGATTTGATTATTCACCCGAGAAATTACTTCTCCCTGCTCAAAAGGCTTAGTTACATAATCCACGGCCCCCAACTTAAAAGCTTTGATCTTATCTGTAACTTCATCTAAGGCACTAATAAAAATTACTGGAATATCTTGAGTTTCTGGATTTTGCTTCAATTGTTCACAGACCTGATAGCCATCTAAATCTGGCATATTGATATCTAGCAAAATTAAGTCTGGTAAGCTATTATTTACAGCCATTAAAGCCATTTTACCATTGAGGGCTTTGCGGACTTCAAAGCCTTGATCTGCAAGAATTGTAGACAACAAACGAATATTATCGGGGGTATCATCTACCACTAGAATACTGATTAGTTGATTGGGCTGATTTGGCTGGGATGTAGAAATGGGCTGGCTATTCATAACATTATTTTCCAGTTTCAGAAATCTTAGAAGAAAGCGCTGGGTTGTAAATACAATATCGGTTGCGCCCTGTTTGTTTTGCTTGATAGAGAGCTTGGTCTGTGGCGTTAAGCAAATTAATTACTGGAGTTTCTAAGGGTGGACTCAGACTATAAATACCCATACTTAAAGTAATATATTGATCTGCTATAGATGTACTATGGGGAATGTCTAGCGATCGTACCTGTTGCTGAATTTCTTGCGCCACTTGCACTGCCCCTGCCAAATCTGTATTAGGTAAAATAATGGCAAATTCCTCTCCGCCATAGCGAAATACTAAATCTGCTGGGCGCTTTAAGGCTTGACCAATAGCCTCGGCAATCCTGATCAGACAAACATCTCCGGCCGGATGTCCATAGGTGTCATTGTAGGCTTTAAAGCAATCTACATCAGACAAAATCAAAGATAAAGGCTGACCTTCCCGGATGGCTCTATGCCACTCCTGCTCTAGATATTTATCAAAATGGCGGCGGTTAGCGATGCCGGTCAAACCATCTTGACTAGCTAACTGTCGAAACTTTTGGTTTGCTTGGGCAAGGGCAATTTCTATCCGTTTCCGGCGTTTAATTTCCTCTTGGAGTTGGATATTTTGTTTCTCTAATAACAGGTTTTGCTGTTGCAGTTGATCCTGCATATTTTGCAAAAGTAGTTGATACTTCACCCGTACCAAAACCTCTGCTGCTTGGAAAGGCTTAGTAATATAATCTGCCCCCCCCACTTGAAAACCCATAATTTTGTCGCTCGCCTGATCTAAAGCACTAATAAAAATGATGGGAATAGCAGTAGTTAAAGGGGAATTTTTCAACTGTTGACATAGTTGATAACCATTCATCTGGGGCATCATGATATCCAGAATAATTAAATCTGGAGGTTGACGATCGCAAGCCATCAGAGCCATTGCCCCATTCAAAGCATTCCGCACTTGATAGCCCTGCTCCTTCAGCATCAGCGTTAAGACCTGTAGATTAGCAGGAGTATCATCGACGAGCAAAATGTTTTTAGGGGTGGCAGTTTGAGGGATAGGAAATTGCCGCAGGGCATTCATAAATCTATACCTGATGAAGGATTTCAATAATTTTCTCAAACTGGAAGTTTCGGGCTAAATCCTTGAGGGCAAGAGACAGAGATTCCTGTTCCGGGGAAACTTGCTGTACTAACTGCACGATCAAGTCATCATTTCCTTGAGCCGCCGCTTGCTCCAATTGTCCTAGCCATGCAGGAGGTTGTTGACTAAGCAGAACTGGTAGTTGGGCAAGATCCGCTTGTTTAGTATCATAAGGATGGTAATGAATAATATCAACTGGATAATGTTGGTAGATGTATTCTATTTTTAGATATTCACCGATCTTATTAAACAATATTTCAGACTGTAAGGGCTTGATAATAATATCATCACAACCAGCAGCTAAAATATATTGCTTTTGTTCTTGGAAGGCACTAGCAGTGAGGGCAAGAATTATGGTGGGAGGAATATTTGCTGGAGGTGAACTAATCTTCTTTTCTAAATCACGAATTGCTCTAGCTGCGCCATAGCCATCTAAGACCGGCATCCGAATATCCATCAAAACTACCTGGGGTCGCCAACTCTGCCAGAGACCGATCGCTTGTAACCCATTTTCTGCCTCGGCTACTGCAAAACCAGCTTTGCTCAAGATTTTTGTCACTAGGAGCCGGTTTTCGACAATATCATCTACTATCAAAATCCGACAAGGATCTTGCCCCGGAGCTAACCCTAAGATATCTCCCTGGGGCGGAGTAGAACGTTCCGGGAAAGAATCTGTCAAGGTAGCATCGATCGCAAAGCTAAAACAACTCCCTTGGGGTGAACTCTGCACAGAAATATTCCCCCCCAACATCTGGACATACTGACGACTAATAGGTAGCCCCAAACCTGTACCTTGTTGAGATTTATGACCAGTAGCAGTCTGGCGAAATACTTGAAATAGCAGCGGTATTTCCTCTGGAATAATACCTAAACCTGTATCTGTAATATCAAAAAATAACCGAACCTCTAAAGATGAGGACCGGGGAATATCTAGAACAGTATTTGTGGCGACATTTGTGGTGATATCTAGAGGCTGATCTGGAGGGGCAGTAGGTAAGCTGACCTTAAGGTGGCTGACATTCAGACTGACTTGGCCTTGCTCTGTAAATTTAATCGCATTCCCCAACAAATTAATCAAGACTTGGCGGAGTTTACTTTCATCGGTGATAATAAATTCTGGTAAATCTAGGGCTGAGTTAAAAACTAGGTCTAAACCTTTCTCCCTAGCCTTGAGCTGAAACATACCCTCCAAACTGGTCAACATATCCCTAAGATTGAAGGCATTGAGGCTGAGCGTAGACTTTCCTGCTTCAATTTTAGACATCTCCAAAATATCATTAATTAAGTCCAGCAGATGACTACCCGCCCGGTTAATGATTTCTAGGTATTGTTGATATTCTGCTGATAAAGTCTGATTGCCTTGGGTTTGAGTTGCCAGATCTTTATTCATGACTTGAGTAAAACCCAAAATAGCATTGAGGGGAGTTCGTAGTTCATGACTCATATTTGCTAGAAATTCACTCTTAGCTCGGTTAGCAGCATCGGCTGCCACTACGGCTTGGCGGAGGTCTACGGCTTGTTGCTGGGTTTGTTGCAAGAGTTCTGCCTGCTGGAGAGCAACCCCCAATTGCAGGCTAATTTGCAGGACTGTGTTTACTTCTTGAGTTTTCCATGATCGGGGGGCGGAGTTTTGAAAATTGCTTAAAAGTCCCCAGAGGCGATCGCCCAGAAAAATAGGCACAGTCAGATACGCTCTAGCTTGGAACTTTTCTAGCAAATTTAGATAACACTCAGAAAATCCTTTAGTGTAAATATCTTCCACGGCTAAGTAGCTGACTCCTTTTTGGTAGGCTCCCCCCTCCGTATCTTGGAGATAGGTATCTTGAACTTTTGACTGCATTTTGGTGACCACACAATCATCTGCATCTAAGGCATTTTTGGTGATACCTTGATCCTGCTGCTGGGCTTGAACTAGAGAAAACCATTCTGGGGCGATCGATTCTGCCACAAATTCCCCACTCCAGTCGGGATTGAAGCGATAGATCAAGACTCGATCGCATTTAATTACCTGCCGTAATTCTTGCACCGTAGAGTTAAAAATAGTCTCTAGATCCAAGCTCTGGCGGATGCGTTGGATGGCGGTGGTTAAAGCTCGGTCTCGGTGAGCAGTTTCTTGGAGGAGTGCTTCGGTTTGCTTGCGATCGCTAATATTTCGCCCCACCAAAATCACCGAATTTTCATCTAAAGAAGAAATTGTGCTGTCAAACCATACCAATCTCTGCTCCATCTCCAAGGAATACTCCACCTTTGCGGACTTGCCTGTTGCTAATACTTCGTGAATGGTCTCCAATATCTGGTCTGCAACTGTCAGGGGCAGCATGTCATGGAGGGTAGTTCCTAGCATCTGGTCTGCGGGTTTGTAGAGATTAACCGGATTAGTTGGAGCAATTTTAATACAGCGTCCTGCCCGATCGCGCACTAGTACCACATCCTGCATGGCTGCAAACAAAGCCCGTAACTCTGCTTCATTGCAGCGGAGAGATTCTTCAGCCATTTTCTGGCTAATCATGATCCCCATTTGACTAGCCACCGCCCCCACTAAATCTAATAAATAGGGATCCATCGGGCTAGGAATCCGCCGGGCAAAATTAATCACTGCCAAAACCTTACCCCTATAGACGATCGGCAAGCCAAAGAGCGCTCTCAATCCACAGGCATCACTAATGGCAGAACTTTGAAAAATCCCTCGATCGTCCGTAGTGAAATCCTCAATCCAGATGGGCTTTTGGGTTGCCCAAATTGTCCCCGGCACTGCCACCCCAAAACCAAAGGTCGTCTGACGACTAAGTTCCTGAAACCCCCGAAACTTTTCTTCATCCTGATACCAATCAGCCCGATATTCTAAAACTCCCGTCAGTAAATCATCGGCATTTACCTCCCTCGGCATCCAAGCTTCTCCCATATCCCAATCGATCGCCTGAGCAATCAACCGGAGAATCTCCCCTAGGGCAGCATCCACATCTGGGGAACAGCTAATGGCTTGAGTTGCTGCCAAGAGTAGCTTTGTTGACTCTTCGGCTTGCTTCAGGGCAGTGATATCCGTATAGGTTCCCGTAACCCCCACCATCTCCCCTTGCTCATTCATCAAAGGAACCGCATTAATCAAGATAGAAACAATTCTGCCATCCTTAGCTAGGCGTGATCCCTCCCATTTCATCAGGCTGTTATTCTTAGTATCTAGACCATCAACCGCTACAACTTCTCGATCGGGTGCTGTCGGCGACAAAAAATCTCGCCACGACTTACCCACCATTTCTTCGGGGGCATAGCCATAAATTCTCCAGGCCGCCGGACTAACATAGGTATAGATACCTTCATTATCTGTAGTCCAAATTATGTCTTGAGAAGACTCTACCAAAACTCGATATTTTTCTTCACTTTCCTTCAGGGCTGTTTCTGTAATATGACGAATGGCAATCTCTTTTTCTAAGGATTTATTTTGGAGTTTTAGTTGTTGTTGGAGTTTATGAATAGTAATTTGATGGGTAATTCTGGCCACAACTTCCTCATCTCGAAAAGGTTGACTAATGTAGTCCACCACTCCACCCTGAAAAGCCTTAACTTTCTGTTCCGGATCCTCCGTAAAACCAATAAAAATAACTGGAATATCTTTAGTGATATCTAATTCTTTTAGCTTGGCACAAATATCATAGCCGTTGATATCCGGCATAAATATATCAACCAATATTAAATCTGGGGAAGAAGAAAAGGCTAGATTTAACCCCAACTTCCCTGAATTTACCCTCTGCACCCCATAATTTTCTTTTTCAAGGAGATAGATCAGAAAATTTAGGGTATCAGCTTGATTGTCAATCACAAGTATCTGTTTTTGGCTACTCATTTCTCTAATTTTTTTGATCTAGGTTGGGTCTAAGAATATAGGGTTCTGATGTTAGATGAAGTTAATTTATCTACTAGCTAGAATAATTGTAAATGCTTTTACCTGCCAATGGTGGGTGAAGTCCTTTATAAGAGACAATTTGATCTAGCAAATGATTTAAGATTGCTATAATTGCTATCTAGAAATAATTGACATTTAGATAGATTCAGGTATAAGAAATTAAATATTCCTCCACCTAATTAGCGGCAGTTGTATTTTTTTAAGTGATATTTTCTATAGAAAGTTTGACTATTAATATTATACCAAGTTAATTTACAAGGATAGAATTTTCTGAGGAAACCCAACATTCATCTACATATTTTTTCTAAGAAATCATTTATAAAGTAGTTAGACGGTATGATTTTAAGCCTCCAGAGAGGACGCAAAGTTATATTTTATAAATAGCCTCTCAAGAAACCTTGGGTAAGATATGTTCCATAATTGATGAGGTCTAGGAGTTTTTGTTGGAGGGGCTGATTAGGGGTAGAAATTGGGATAGAAACTTTAGATAACTCCTGCGC
This sequence comes from Coleofasciculaceae cyanobacterium OTE_70_metabat_329, assembly GCA_031374985.1. Taxonomy (GTDB): domain Bacteria; phylum Cyanobacteriota; class Cyanobacteriia; order Cyanobacteriales; family JAAUUE01; genus JAAUUE01. Next base: position 6,623 of record JANMHD010000174.1, read on the forward strand.
TTGTTCGATTTCAGCTAAAGTTTGGGCAATATCGACATAGTTCTGATGAATTTGAGTTAGGGCAGTACCCATAGCATTACGTTCCTGAAGAGCAGCTTGCCGATCGCTAATATCCCGGGCAACCCAAACTACTGAATCTTTGGTGATAGGAGAGATATTTACTGCAAACCAGAGATATTGCCCATTGATTTCTAGGGCATAATCAAATTGCTCTCTCCTGGCTGTTGCCAACACCCGCTGCACCCGCAATAACCAATCTACTTCCCCGGAAAAAAAAGTCCGAATAGTTTCATTCACCACTGCCAAGTGCCGATCAAAATTAGGATCATGGAGATCGCCCCTCAACTTTTCATTTAATGGAGCAATATCAATGCTTCCCAATTGATCATTTCTCAGGTTGATAGTGAGGATCACATCAGTCATCACTTCAATAATTGCCCGGAGTTGATTTTCTGAACTAGCTAGTTTTTTTTCTAGAAGTCTTTCTTCATTAACTTCGGCGCGTAACTGTTTATTAATAGAAGTTAGCTGGAGAGTCTGTTCTTGGACTAAATGCTTTAGAGTAGAAACCGTTTGATAAGTTTCTAAAGGGTCTATTTCTAATAAAACTCTAGCGTAACTAATTACTCCAGCTAATTCTCCTTGAGCGTTACTAACTACTAAGCGCCTGACACCTAATCGTTCCATAATCTGATGGACTGTCCCCATAGAGTCAGTTAATTGCACCAACATTAAGGGTGTATTCATGACTAACCCAGCGGTAGTTTTAGCAAGATCCAAACCCCGATGATAAAATTGAAGAATATCCCACTCTGTAATAATTCCTACAGGGACTAAAGAGTTACTTTCTCCTTGGATATTTCTGTGGGTAATAACTACACAATTACTACTTTGTTCGCTCATGAGGTGGATTACCTCTAGCAAAGAAGTTTCCTCAGAAGTATGCACCACTGGTTCAGAGGCGGCTATGACCTCTTGGACTTGTTTAAGACGAAACAGGTCTAAGGGTTTAAAAGTATTCTGCATAGATTGAGGTGTGAGCAAGCCAATTAGATCACCTCGATCGCTTACTACAGGAAAGTAACAAGTTTTATATTCTCGGAGGAGATGGGTAAGAGCCATAATATCTTCCACTTGCTCCTCACGGATAGTAACTAATTGCCGATGCATGACCCCAGAGATGGGTAAGTCTATCAAGTCAGTTTGAGCCGCAATGAGACCCACCACATCCTGTTCTGTCAAAATTCCTAGGGGCAACTTTACTCCTTCCTTAGCAGTAACTACCAAAATACAGCCATACTTAATCTGGCTCATGAGAGCGATCGCCTCTGGAACTAAGGTATCTGGAGTGGTGATCAGTGGATGGCGATCGATGGCAGAAGTTAGCTCCCTAGGAATTTCTGTTTCCATAGCATAGGAATTAAATTAGTTCAAAATTAGTTATGGAGTATGATTTTCCGCCTCCAACGGGGACGGAATGACCTCTTAGAAGTTAGTTAAGAATACTAGTAACACAGGCTGTGGCTATGGTTTCTAGTTCTGGAGGCAGGGTTCCGGGGGTTGCATTCTGGACTAGTTCTAAAAATTGCTCCAAGGTATAGGTACTTTGGATGCGATCGATCGAACAACGACAATAACTAGTGGCCAATTCTGTGGGAACACCAGCAGTAGAGGCCGTACGAACACAGGAGTCCATATATACTCTGACTAGTTGTGAAGGATAGGTATTCTGAGCTAAATGAGTCGGAGCAGCAGGGCTGGAGGGAACAGATTCTAGGGAGCCAGCTGCCAGAGAAGCGGAGGGCATCAGAGCCGTCGGCAATAGGCAAGCAGCCACTAACAAGGAACGTAATTTTTGATACATATGCCATTTTTAAAGGGAGCCAAGCCCTAGTTTTTTGAATACTCCCCATGATTTGACATAAGTCTTGGGGATCTGATCTGACTTAACCGAAAAAGTAGCAACCTTCTCCAACAATATTAATTGTCTTCCCTGAAAATTCCTAGATTTTAATTACCTAGGTTTTATAGATCAAATTTTCCTAGACCAAATTAGGATGAATATATTTTATCTTAGATGTTGAGTATCAGGGGGTGATTCTAGAACAAGGCGATCTATAATCGAGTTCCCTACTGATTCCCATTGATACTACAGCTAATATTTTTATCTAAAGTTCTGCTAAAGTCTTACTAAAAAATAATTTAAATCCTATGAATGAACTGACTATAGAATCTATTTTGCAAGAAGAGCGTTTGTTCGCTCCTAGTTCTGAATTTTCTGAACAAGCTCAGATTAAGAGTCTGGCACAATACCAAGAAATTTACGATCGAGCCAAAGCCAACCCCACGGAATTTTGGGCAGAACTAGCAGCGCAGGAATTACACTGGTTTGAGCCTTGGCACACAACTCTAGATTGGCAGCCGCCCTTTGTGAAATGGTTTGAGGGGGGCAAAATTAATATTTCTTATAATTGTCTCGATCGCCACTTAACCACTTGGCGGAAAAATAAAGCCGCCCTCATCTGGGAAGGGGAACCCGGTGATACTCGCACCTTGACCTATGCCCAACTGCACCGGGAAGTCTGTCAGATGGCCAATGTCCTCAAACAATTGGGAGTCCAAAAAGGTGATCTGGTGGGGATCTATATGCCGATGATTCCAGAGGCAGCCATCGCTATGCTGGCCTGTGCCAGAATTGGGGCGCCCCATACGGTGGTCTTTGGGGGCTTCAGTGCCGAGGCCTTGCGCGATCGCTTGGTAGATGGCAAAGCTAAGGTAGTGATCACTGCTGATGGGGGCTGGCGCAAGGATACGATCGTACCTCTGAAAGAGCAAGTAGATAAGGCCTTAGCCCATAACCAAGTTCCCACCGTTACCGATGTGCTAGTAGTGGAACGCACCAAGCAAAA
>JANMHD010000213.1:0-2314 GCA_031374985.1 Coleofasciculaceae cyanobacterium OTE_70_metabat_329
CCACACAATTTATGAGGTCAAATTCCCCCGGCAACTGCCCCACATCATAAAGACTAAGTTGCTTAAACTCCACCCGGTCAGCCTTAGACCTGCGACATCTCTCTTGTGCCACCTGCAAAGTTCCCGAACTAATATCAATTCCAGTAACTTGTGCTAAGGGATTAAGATGGACTAAATATTCCGTACCAACTCCAGTGCCACAACCAGCATCAAGAATCCGAATATCTTTGCGATCTGGCTTTCTGCCAGTACAAAAGTTATAGGCTGCCAACCAATTCCAGCGCCAGTTGTAGCCCGGTGGGGGTTCATCCAGCAAGGGTTCTGGGGGAAAAGGGTAAGTGTCGTAGAGACTTTTAACCGCAGCTGTAATATTATCAGTATCCATAAGTTAGTTTTATATATTTTTTTGTAGTTGCAGTCATCAACCCCCGCCATAATAACACTGGAGATAACCAGTCTTCTAAATCGAACTATTCCTTATTTTTAGGAGAATGCTATTGATAGAATTTAGGATTGAGATTGCCCTCCAGTTATTTTTGGCTGCTATGATGGCTGGTTGGGTAGATACGATCGCTGGTGGTGGTGGACTAATAACTATCCCTGCCATGTTAACCCTTGGGATTCCCCCAGACGTTGCCCTAGCAACCAACAAAGTTCAAGGAAGTAGTGGAACTTTAGTATCTTCTCTATATTTTTTGAGAAAAGGAGCTATAGATTTAAGAAAGATTAGATGGTCAATTTTCACAACATTTATTGGCTCTCTGGTGGGGGGATGGCTGGTATTACAGATTAATTCTGAAGCATTGAAAACAGTCCTGCCAATTTTATTGATCTTAATGGGTTTATATTTTCTGCTCTCTCCTACTATTGAGGATATCGATCAAGAGCCACGCATTTCTTATTATCTATTTTCTGCTTTTATTGCGCCCCTTTTAGGATTTTATGACGGTTTTTTTGGCCCCGGAACTGGAACATTTATGACCTTAGCTTTTGTAGTTTTATCTGGCTATAGCTTATCTAAGGCAACAGAAAATGCCAAGATTCATAACTTCACTAGTAATTTTTCTGCCCTAATTTATTTCCTACTATTTGGAAAAATTTATTGGACGGTAGCAATAGTGATGATAGTTGGACAAGTTATTGGCTCTTATCTAGGGGCAAAAATGGTAACAAAGAAGGGTGTTACTTTAATTAGACCAGTTGTAGTTACTGTTTGTTTTTTGATGTCCCTTAGATTATTATTGAAACCGTAATAAGTTGGGTAATTTTATCACTTTTTTGGTCTACCAAATTGAGGCTAAATCTAAGATAAAACTATGCAGAACCGGACTACCTGATACCTGGAGGGGGCGATCAAAGATTTCTACTTCTTGCTGGGGACGATAGATTTCTACTTGCTGCGATCGACGATTAATTAACCAGCCTAAAATAGCCCCATTATCTCGATATTCTCGCATCTTAGCTTGCGTTTCTGGCAAACTATCGCTGGGCGAAAGTAACTCCACCACAAAATCTGGACAAATGGGAGGAAATTTCCTTTGTTGTTCGGCAGTCAGAGCATTCCAGCGTTCTAATTTTATCCAAGAAGCATCGGGCGATCGATCTGCTCCGTTAGGAAGTTTGAACCCGGTAGAAGAGTCAAATACTTTACCCAATTTATTTTGCTGATTCCAAATCCAAAGCTGAGCCGTCAGTCCGGCATTACTACTACCCGTTTCTCCTCCAGCGGGTGCCATAATAATTAATTCTCCTTTGGCTGTACGCTCTAATTTAATATTTTCATTTTCTTGAGATAGCTGAAAAAACTGCTCATCAGTCAGCTTAATAATAGGGTTGAGGTTGAGAGTCAGAGTAGTCATAAAAGTGTTTTTAGTCTTAGGTTCTGACTAAGGTTTTAAGCAATATCTATGGATTAAAGCGTAACATATTTCAATTGATTCATTGAAGTCTGCCACTCCTTAAAGCTGGTACGATCGCCGTCATTCCCCCTAATAACAATAAAACTGGAGTTAGCCAATCTCCCCAACGCACATACCAAGTTTGGGTTTGTCGCTTATAAATTGTGTGGGCATGAGTTTCGTAGGTATTAATATTGGATAACCAGAGGGTCTTGCCGTGAGGATCCACAATGCCAGAGTAGCCCGTATTGGTAGCTCGCACCGCCCAGCGATCAATCTCTACCGCCCGCAACACATCCTGAGCATGGTGTTGAGCAGGCATAGCCGCAGTGTAGTGGGCATTATTAGAAGCCGTGATCATAAACTCTCCCCCTAGGGCTGCTTGACGGCGGAAGTGACGACTAAAGGCAGATTCG
>JANMHD010000240.1:0-2792 GCA_031374985.1 Coleofasciculaceae cyanobacterium OTE_70_metabat_329
CTTAGCCCTTTTCTTCCATAGCTTGCTTCTGGCAGGGTGGGGAATGCAAGTGATTCCGCAAGAAGTCTATTGTCTCCCTAGACGCTGAAGAGTTTCTCTCGATCGAGATACTGAAAAGGAGCAATAGCTCCAACTTTTTGAAATTCCTTACTACTCTTATCTGCCAAATGCAAAACCCACGGCAGACGGGCATGGCGATAGCCACTAGCAGGGTGAAGTTGACACTGCTGATATACCTGACGAGCAATAAGTTCTAGGGGAGTGTTGCCGTATTCATGAATAACTCGGAGAGGACGGGCGCTACCCATATAAACAGAAGCACCGACTAGGAGGAAAGATTTCTCTTCTTCCATCAGGACGATCGTTCCTTCGGGGGCATTGTTGTACTGTGTGCCTTCATAACTAACATTTCTGATCCCCATGCGTCCACCGCCGGATTTGCGGACTCCGATCACATCAATGCCAATCCCTTTTTCCTCTAGGGCAGCGATCGTTCTCTCAAATTCATCATCTTGAATCAATCCATCTCGCATTAGCAATACCTGTTTTGGTAAGCGTCCACAGCCCTGATAAAACTTCATCAATAAACTACTCACTGTCTGCCACACGGCCTCGCCAGAAAAGGTTTCTCCCCGTTGGATATTAGGCAATTCCCAGCCCAAACTCTGACCATCTGCCAAAACTGCGAAAGCTGCTGTCCCATAATACAACTCTCGATTTGTGCCAGTGTCAAAACCAATAATTAATTCTGCTACTTGGGGATGGTCGATCGGTTCTAGACGGACAGATTGCCAAGCTGCCTTTACCAACAATCCCAAGGCAATATTTCTAGCTCGATGTTCTTCTCTTTGGGGCATAGGGCGCATAAACTGGGTGGCAATTCCGGCTTGCAAGGCTCCGACTCGGATTTTTTGCCATTGCTCTTTTCTCAAATTTTTCCCGATTACCAAAATTGTTTTGATCCCAGAGGCTGCCCACTCTGTCCAAAAAAATTTCTGCTCGATCTCTCCCCTAGGAACATCCCCCTTGATCCGGGGTGGCTGTAGGAAAATTTCTACTCCCGTAGTCCGGGCAGCATTTTCTAAACACAATTTAATTTCTGTCGGATAGGCGATCGCATTATCAGCCAAATTAAGACAACCAAAATTAAGCTCTCCTGCCTTTGCACACCCCTTAGTAAAAACATCAGCAGTTTTATTAATAGGAACTTCCCTGCCATAAAGTCTAGATTTTCCTAATTTCAAACCTATAACTTCTAAGGGACTAAAGGAAAGTTCTGTAGTTATATCGTAAACCTGCCTGATAATTGCACTAGCTAATTTTTGAATTTTCTGAAAGCGATTATCGATATTTATTTTTATATCTCTAAACACATCACTCAAATCTAATTTTTGCTGTTTTGAGATATCTGGATTTTCTGCCAAACTTCCTAGCGTGTCCATTGTTAAAATTGGTCGAAGACGGCGGGATAGATGGGGTAAAGATTGATCTCTATTTTTCCCGTAACCACTGCTTTTAACATAAACTACATAAGACTTTTCAACATCCTCTAGCGTTGCACCAGCACTGAGATGGTATTGAGCTAAAGTCTGTTCTGAAGGTAAAAGAATTACAGAATAAGGGCTTTCATCAGTTCTTTCTTCATAGAGCCATGTTCTATACTTACCTTCTTGATCTGGATAGGTATTAAGAACATAATTAATGGGACAATCTGGATATTCTTCTTGCCATTGATGAAGCGTATACGGGCTATGAAACTTAGAGTGTAAATCTATTTCTAATAGCAAATCACCATTAATTTGAACAACTAATCCTAACACTGTACTTCGATAAACTTTCCAGCCATTGCCAAATTTTTCAGCCTGATCTTTCCACATGGTCAACTTACCATCGTCAGAATCTTTCATGTGAGTTTTTGGCATTCGTAACTTTAGGTCTGCCTTAAGTTTTTTAAGTTCTAGTTGGGCGATCGCTTTCCGTTCCTTTGGGTCTGCGGGGTTGAGAATAACTTCTTGAAAATCTTCTAACCGCCAATCTTCACCCCTTAATTTATTTTCTCTAAGGGGCGATCGAGTTACTACTTGATTCCCTAGCCTCACTGCATCCGTCCCTACTTTGTAACAAATACTGCCAATTTTCTGAAACTCCTGCCCCGTCGCCACCTCTCCCTCTAAAACGCATCTATATCTATAAAATCTCCGGTCTTCTTCTGTTAGGGTCTTGATGAAAAACTGATTGAGAAATACTTGCATAGGTCTAGGATTTATCTGGGGAGAAAAAGCAATACAGTAAAATTAAATATACCTTATATCTGCTTTTCTGTCTACAAGACATAAGGCTAAGTAAGTATTCTTTGTCTCTCCTTGCCTTCCTCTACCTCCTTCTTTCTACCTCCCCATCATCGCCGCCTTCATATCCCGTACCGCTCTTTCCATGCCAACTAATACTGCCCGACTGACGATCGTATGCCCGATATTTAGTTCTTCCATACCGGGAATACAAGCCACGGGATAGACATTTTGATAGGTTAAACCATGACCTGCATTAACCCGCAAACCAAGGGCGATCGCTTCTTCTGTCCCTCTGGCGAGGACTCCTAATTCCCATGCTCGATCGGCAGCATTTTTTGCTTCTGCATAGCGCCCCGTGTGGAGTTCGATAAACTTAGCTTGGGTTTGATGGGCAGCTTCTAGCTGGGGAGTATCAGAATCTATAAAAAGGCTTACAGGAATTTCGGCACTTTGGAGTTTGTCTACTATTTCTGCAATTTTAGTGATTTGACCTGCCACATC
>JANMHD010000548.1:0-1662 GCA_031374985.1 Coleofasciculaceae cyanobacterium OTE_70_metabat_329
AGGTAGTGGCTTAGGTTTAGCAATTGTCCAGCAGATTATTTTGGCTCATCATGGATCGATCGCAGCCCGAAACCACCCCACAACGGGAGGAGCATGGCTCCAAATTACCTTACCTAAGATCAGTTCGGGATAAGAAATACCCCTCATCCCCCAACCCCTTCTCCCACAAGGGGAGAAGGGGAGTAAAACCAATTTTTCTTGTTCCCTCTCCCGTTCTGGGAGAGGGTTAGGGTGAGGGTCTTGGCTTATCCCGAACTGACGTTACCCAAGGTTGCAGAGTAGCTCTAGGGCTATTTCAACGCTCTATTCACCCTGTGGGCTATTAAATAGTTGTCATGCGCTGAGGATCAAAAAAGGAATTGGGTTTCTGAACTACTTTTGCCCAAGCATAATACACCTCGGATAATTGCTTTTCACCCAAGGCAATCCAATACTTACTTCCAGATTTGCCATCAAGATTAACTAATAACCATTGTTGATCCTTGCTGCCTTCGGGGCGAGTAGCAAAAATAAAACAGGTATGTTCTAAATGACGATCAACATAATTTAGGCTATACAAAGAATCTTTCCAGCCAGAGGATCCCTCTATAGCTACGGCGATCGCAACTTCTTCTAAATCAGTTTTAGGTGTAAAGACATAAACCGTAGATTTCTCTGCCTTAACCTGATCTTGCTTAACTTTTGCCCTTTCTAATCTAACTAATTTTAGTCGTGATAAACTTTGATCTTGTTCTTTTTCCATAGCGGTTTATCCTTGAGAATCCTAACTAAATAATTTAGGTCTATAGTTTTTATTGATCAACTATTTCAGCTTCAAAGTAAACTAATGGATAGGCTATCATAGTATTGATTTGGATAGAGTTTGACAAGGAAATATCTAATAATTAGTTAGCTATTAACTAGCTAGTTAAAAATGGTTCGATGTATAATCTGTATAAGATGTATAAACTAAAAAATTACTAACAATTAATAGTTGATTTTAAGTGCTTTAATATACAATTAGCCCTGTTTTAGGAAACATAAATATAGCTAGATTTTACCTAGCTAGTATTAGTAAACAGATAAAATTAAATAGGATGATAAATTTTTGCTAGTATTGGTTTGAGCATAGGTATTAATTGTCCTTGCTAAATACATAATTCTAGGTATATATATATATATATATATATATGACAGATATAAGAAAATGTAAAAAATCTTTACCATATGATTTATAATTTCTTTATAACTAATATAATTTCTTAAGGTTTTTATCATGCAATCAACAAATGGAATATTTAATGAAGCCTCCAGCTTATGGGACTTACAAACTTTATACACAGATATTGGGATGGCCAAGAACAAACCCCTAACTCCCATGGAGAAGACTCATCTCCGGGCGTTGTTGTGTGGTTTTAGTCCGTCAGAGATTGCCGATCGCCTAGGGAAAAGTGTGAAGGGAGTAGAGGTGGATCTGTCAAATACTTTATATCAATATATAAAACAGCTTGTAGGAAAAGCCGAGGAAAAGGTTGATAACTGGCGGAATATTTGTGAGTGGCTAGAGGAAGCAGGCTACAAAAGCGAGCCAAAAGTAGAACCAGTTTTAGATCCAGAAACAACGGTTGCCTACGAGTTGCCAGCTAGATTAATTATCAAAAAAGCTAGTATAGTCTTAGACCA
>JANMHD010000317.1:0-3506 GCA_031374985.1 Coleofasciculaceae cyanobacterium OTE_70_metabat_329
TTTCGTACTCTCCTGTTTCAATATTGATCGAGATAATTTTACCAATGTTATCCGATGTTTCTACTTGAGGGCGGATGCTATTACGATAAAGTTCCTTCCCTCGCTGGGTAATCTCTTCGCCACTAAGTCTAGAATGAGGCAACTGGGAGCTTAGTTACTCCGGCGGTGATTAATAATCCCTTCTCTGGCTCACAAACTTTCATTGATCCCAACAGTACTATTACTGTTCCGGGAATCGGTTCCGGGACGCTAATAATTCAAGATGGACGAATTGTTCAAAATACTACTAATGTCGATGCTTCGTTCTTTACGCCCACTTCTGGAGTCACCCGTAATCCCTTCCAAGCAGGTATTACTGCCTTTACTCGTGGTACAACCGGCACAGTTACTTCAACTTCTGGAACTCCTGCCCAGCCTCCCATCGTTAACCCCACAACGGGAGTAGTAATTTCCCCTGCTGTCCCGGCAGTAGCACCCACTTCCACAATAACTCAGGGAACTACCCCAACTATTACTACGGCTTTACCTTCTCTATTCCAATTTCCCCGCCGTTTGTTGACTGCTTTGCAAGCGCAGATTACCAGTGGAAATGCGAAGATTTTGGCGGATCCTACTCTTGTGGTGCAGGAAGGGCAGACGGCACGGGTTAACTTAACCCAAGAGGTATTTGGGGGCTTTAACCTGCGATCGGTTACAACCAATAATATTACCAACCAAGTTCAAGAGCCGATTATTAAGAACGCTGGTTTGAGTTTGGAAGTGGTGGTCGAAGGGATTGATGATAATGGTTTTGTGACGATGCGGATCAATCCTACCGTATCTGCTCCGGCAGCTTCGATCGATACTCAACAAGGACAAATTACTTTAGTTCAATCTAGAGATTTACAATCTGGTCTAGTCCGGCTGCGGGATGGGCAAACTTTGATTCTTTCTGGAGTAATCCAAGAAACCGATCGCACCACCGTCTCGAAAGTGCCAATTTTGGGAGATATCCCGATTTTGGGAGCTTTATTCAGAAGTACTAACCGGGAAAATTCTCGCCAAGAAGTTGTGATTATTGTTACCCCGCAGGTATTGGATGATAGCGATCGATCTAACTTTGGATACAATTACCAACCTAGTCGAGATGTTCAGCAAATCCTTCAGCCTGTGAATAGACCATAACCCCTTAACCTAGCTCGATCTCCCCAACCCCCCTATGTCCTTTGGACAGGCTACGCCAAAAAAAGGGGGGCTTTTTTCCCCAAGGAGAGGTAGGGATATTCTTAAATTTTTCTCTATTTTTGTAAAAGGTAGGGAATAGCTTTTCATTTCCCCCCTTTTTATAGGCTTTGCCTTCCCGTAAGGGTAGGGTGGCAGGGGAGATCTACTCAGAAAAGAATTGATTTATCCACCAAGAATTTAACTTTCCAGAAGATTAGACAGCCATTGCTTGATAGATCAGGGCTGTTTTTTTGTAACTAAACTAAATGTATTAATGATAAATTTCTAATAAATAGGCAAAAAAAACAAAAAATCATTAAAATCTATATAAATTAAGGGTTTTTACGATCCATAATGGGCGATCCCGGATTACAATAATGCAGTGAAAGTTCGATCCGGTCGTAGTTTCAGCAGTTCTTACCAAAATTATTTCTGTTGAATTATGACTAAAAACCCAACCGAAGTTTTCCATAAAATATTTAACCTGTGATCTACAAAGGAGATTTTGCATGAACAAAGGTGATTTAGTAGATAAAGTGGCCGCCAAGGCTACTGTAACCAAGAAACAAGCCGATGCTGTACTGACTGCCGTTCTCGAAGTAGTCATGGAAGCAGTTGCCAACGATGACAAAGTAACTCTAGTGGGCTTCGGCTCCTTTGAAGCTAGGGAACGCAAAGCCCGTGAGGGTCGCAACCCTAAAACTGGCGAAAAAATGGAAATTCCGGCCACCAGAGTGCCAGCTTTTTCTGCCGGGAAACAGTTCAAAGAATTGGTTGCTCCCCCTAAGGAAGAGTAATTATTAAGGAAAAAGTTAAAGGGTAAAAGGTAAAACAATAACTATAGAAAATTAGAGAAAATCTGAATTTATCGGTAACTCTATTTTTACCTTTTGCCTTTTTATTTTTGCTTTTGAGGTATAGCGCTTGCCAAGAGGATTAGGATAGGCAAGGGGCTTAAACCCCTTGTTTCTAGAGTTATTTCAACACCATAATCTTTTTGTCGATTGCTATGCTTGTGAATAGATTGATACAGTATTGATATGGTTTGCTATGAACCGACCTAATCATGGGGGAAATTTACTCTGGGCAGCAACCTTAGCGGGCTGTCCTCCCTCATTTATTTTAGATTTTTCTGCCAGTATTAATCCCTTAGGCCCCCCCCAATTCCTCCTAAAAGCTATACAGGAACATTTGGGAGCGATCGCCCACTATCCCGACCCCAGCTATCAACAACTATGTTTAGCTCTAGCACAGGAGCATCAAATTCCGCCTAACTATGTTTTGCCGGGGAATGGGGCAGCAGAATTAATTACTTGGGCAGCGCGGGAATTAGCTCAGTTAGATTGGGTAGGATTGGTGACTCCTGCTTTTAGTGATTATGGGCGATCGCTCTCTGCTTTCCAAGCCCAAATCAAAGAATTTCCTTTAGAATTGCCCTCACTCCCAGCATCAAGCCTAGAATTGCCCTCACCCCCAGCCCTTCTCCCGCGGGAGAGGGGAGGAAGATTATTTAATTTGCCTTTTGTTAATGTGCCTGGGGATGGGGAAAAAGTAGGGCTGTTGCTGAATAATCCCCACAATCCTACGGGGAAGCTATGGCAGCGAGAGGAGATTTTGCCCCGCCTAGAAAAATTTGCTCTAGTCGTAGTAGACGAAGCCTTTATGGATTTCTTGCCCCCAGAGGAGGAGCAGAGCTTGATCCCCTTGGTGCAGAATTATCCAAATTTAGTAGTGATTCGATCGCTGACTAAGTTTTATAGTATGCCCGGATTGCGTTTAGGTTATGCGATCGCTCATCCCGAAAGATTACAGCAATGGCAACGATGGCGAGATCCTTGGAGTGTAAATATCTTAGCTGAGGCCGCAGGTTTAGCAGCCTTGAAAGATACAGAATTTCGCCAGCAAACTTGGGATTGGTTAGCTCCTACTAGGAATAAATTATGGCAAGACTTGGCAACAATTCCCGGACTTCATCCCTACGAGGGAGTGGCTAATTTTCTTTTGGTGAGTAGTCAATATCCAGTTTCTCAACTACAGGAGCATTTACTCTGCCATAATCGGGTTTTGATCCGGGACTGTATGAGTTTTCCAGAGTTGGGCGATCGCTATTTTCGGGTAGCAGTCAGAACTGAGATGGAGAATCAAAGATTAGTAGAGGGACTCAAAACTTATGCAAAAGATATCCCCCAACTCACTTAAAAAGGGGGCTTTGAAGGTTTTCTCCTTAAAAAGGGAGACTAGAGGGAATTAGAACGCTTAATTTAATTAACTTATGAAAATTGCTACTTGGAATGTTAATTCCG
>JANMHD010000345.1:0-2780 GCA_031374985.1 Coleofasciculaceae cyanobacterium OTE_70_metabat_329
GTAAGAAAATATAGAACTAAGGGATAAAATCCAAAGAGTGTCTTTAGAACCATAGCCAGTTACTTTCCCAGAAAAATCAAAGTGTACAGGTATTTTTTCGGGCAGAGTTTTCCAACTATAAATAATTAAGATGAAATTAGCCACAATTCCGGCGATCGCTACTACATCCAAAGTAGTTTGTAAGGCCGATCGCTCTAGTCTCAGTAATGGTCTTGAGGAATTGTTAGAATTATCCATAAATTGATTTCGCAATATAGCTTTTTAGGGGGATATTAAGTGGCGTTCACTTTGGCGGTACCGATCGAGGCGATACCTTCTTTCTAGGGGCGGGTAGAGAAAAATACCCAAAAGAGGAGTGGTGGTAGAGGCGATCGCACCTAAAACCCAAAGATTACTCCAGCCTAATTTTGTCCCCAAGCCCAAACTAATCCCTAAGCCTAAACAAAGGAGAGTTACAACTAAAGAGATAAATTGGTTAAAACCTTGCTGACGATTTATTTCTACTACTTTACCCGTAATAAACATAGTCATAAATACTGCCACATCTACCAATGTTAGGGCTTCAATACTAACTGCTTGCTCTCGAAATAGGCTGCCAAATTGAGCGGCACTAACAGCAGCCAAGCTAGCCAGCCCAAAAACTGCCATTTCATCAATTTGTTGATATCTAATTTTGAGTTGTTGGCGTAATTTGCGAATAGCTTTAGTGAGAAGATGCCCTGCGATCGCCATCAATCCGCCAAATAGGGCAATGATCATGGTGACAAACAACGCCATTGTTAGACCGATCATGCCGTGCTTTTGGATCACCCCTGCCCAGGCGATCGCCTCCAACCATGCTGCCATAACTCCAAAAAATACCAGCAAAAATAGAGAAGATATGGGCAACTTCTTGGCTGGCAGGGGAATAGGAGCCGTTTTCACTCGAATTTTAATAGTTTGCACTTCTGGATCAGCATTACTAGATAGTTGCAATTCCCGTTCATAAATGGCATCAGCCTTTAATCTACGAGTATCTACCGTTACCTTAATCATCGATCTATTACCCGTCAGCTCTCGGTAGGGCAGTCTAATCCAAGGAACTGGCTGGGGACTATCTTGAGGATGGGCTACTACAGCTAGGGAACCCAGTAGGGTAGTTTCAGGCACGAAATTATGAATCGTAAAAAACTTAGTTAGTTTCTGTCCCAATTTTTGCGCAGTAAATTCTAGAGTATCTTCACTACAAACCACTTCTGGAGTCCGGGTAACATAGATAGGCTCTAGGGCAGCTAAGGCCTCGGCCGCATGGCGATATCGATACTTGGGCAGCAGTGTCACCATGCGATCAAGCCATTCCAACCAGCGGAGGCTTAGTTGCGGTACTAGATGCTGAAAATTGAGGCGATAGTTATCATCAATGAGGTTAGTAATCTCACTAGATTTCGTCCCTGTTACTAGACAAATTAATGTTGCCCCTACACTATACAGATCAGAAGCCTCGGTTACTTGACGATTAAATAACTGCTCTGGAGCCATAAATCCTAAGGTTCCCTTGGCTACCGTCCCGGTTGTAGCTTCTCCTTGCCCTACTTTAGCTAAACCGAAATCTACCAAATAAACATTCATCTCTTCATCTACCAGAATATTCTCTGGCTTGATATCCCGATGGCTCACAAACGGTAGACGCTGTTGCAAGTAGACTAAAATTTCTAGTAACCCGACGGCAATTTGCTTAATTTCTTCTGGAGCAAAACTGCGGGGGGTAGCCAGAGATTCAGCTTGTTTGTATTCCTGGACTAGACAAAACCCGGTTTCTGTGGGAAAAGAATCTAGATAGTGGGGAATCCCCGGATGTTTTAGCCCTTGGAGTACCTGAATCTCCCGTTCGATCGCTCCATAACCAGACCAACTCGCTTCAGGCTGATGGAACTGAAAATGCTTAATCACCACACTTCGGCTACGCTCAGTGTTAACACTTTGATTATGGTCAATGTCCACACTTTGGTTATGGTCAGTGACTAAAGGTATCTGGGTATCTAAATTAATTGCCAGATAGGTGGTTCTGCCGCCATTGTGATTGTGGCCCAATTCACGAACCACCTGATAACCTTGAGGCAGAAAATCGGCAAAACTATTAGTCATGGTTAACTGAGTTAACTAATTATTAATGCTAGTTATTAATTCTAGCTATTGCTAATACTAGGATTAGTTGCCCCGGCAGAAACTAGACCCCGTTGAGCATCTAGGGTCAGAATTGCACCATCACGAATGAGATTAGTCGCATTTTTCATCCCCACAATCACCGGTATTCCTAATCTTAGACCAATTACCGCTGCATGACAGGTAACATTTTCATCTTCGGTAATAATCCCGCCGGCTTTGCGGATGGCCTCCACATAATCAGCATTGGTAGTTTGCACTACGAGAATATCCCCTTGGTAAAAATTGGCAGATTCGATCGCTGTCCGAGCAATCTTAGCCCGTCCACTAACCGCCCCATTACCTAGACCGACTCCTTTACCTAATACAGCAGTGACTAGGTCTACCTTCAAAAAGTTGGTGGAACCGGAAACTCCGGGCAAAGTCCCAGCAGTCATCACCACCAGATCGCCGCCCGCTAGAAGATTTTTCTCTTGAGCTAGGTTAATGGCAGTTTCAAATACTTCATCGGTGGATTGGGAATCCAAGACAATTAAAGGTTTAACTCCCCAGACTAGTTGCAATCTTCTTGCCACATCTACGTGGGGGGTAACAGCTAAAATAGGGGTATAAGGACGGAATTTAGATACATTTCGGGC
>JANMHD010000404.1:0-1972 GCA_031374985.1 Coleofasciculaceae cyanobacterium OTE_70_metabat_329
TATCATGAAGATGCTTTCTTTGGGGGAGTAGCTGTTTCTAGTTTTCGATTTGGCAAACTCCCAGTATAAGTGGGTTACAGTATGCTATAATCCCCTAGCAAAATAGGCAAAGTTAGAGGGCATTATGGCAGATTGGCAAGAAGTAGCAGGGGGCGTGACAGCAGCACAAGGGTATAAGGCAGCGGGGATAGCAGTAGGATTAAAACCCTCTGGAGCAAGGGATCTAACTTTGATCCTCTCAGATGTGGAAGCGATCGCTGCCGGGGTATTTACCACCTCTGTAGTCCGGGCGGCCTGCGTGGATTATTGTAAGCAACGTCTGCAAGCAAAGCCCAGTGCTAGGGCAATTCTTTGTAATGCGGGACAAGCCAATGCTGCTACGGGGGAGCAAGGTTGGCAAGACACCCTAGAGAGTGCCAAGATTCTGGGAGAAGTGTTGCAAGTTGACCCGGATACAATCCTGCTGGCTTCTACTGGTGTGATTGGGCAGAGAATAAAAATGGATGCCCTGAGAGATGGAATTCCCCAAGTAGTAGCGGCAGCGAGGGAAGATGGGGGAGAAGATGCCGCTCGATCGATCATCACTACCGATTTAGTCCCTAAGTCTATTGCTCTAGAAACCATTATTGATGGCAGACCTGTGCGAATTGGCGGAATTGCCAAGGGTTCCGGGATGATTCATCCCAATATGGCCACCATGCTCTCCTTTGTCACCTGTGATGCGGCCGTATCGCCCCAACTCTGGCAACAAATGCTGAGTCGGGCTGCCAATAAAAGTTTTAACCAAATTACTGTAGATGGAGATACCAGCACCAACGATACCCTAATTGCCCTAGCTAATGGTCGATCGCGCACCGCCGCCATCACGGATCCCCAGAGTGAAGCGGCCATAAAATTAGAAGGGATGCTTACAGCAGTATGCCAATATTTGGCGAAGGCGATCGCTAGGGATGGGGAGGGAGCTACCTGTTTAATTGAAGTCCAAGTTACAGGAGCCAGTGACGATGCAGCAGCCTGCCTAGTGGCAAAAACTATTGTCGGGTCTTCCTTGGTAAAATCAGCAATTTTTGGACGAGATCCCAACTGGGGCAGAATTGCCGCCGCCGCTGGCCGAGCCGGGGTAGCATTTGAGCAAGAAGATTTACGCATTCAGTTAGGGGAATTTCTCTTGATGGATCAGGGACAGCCCCTTTTGGGATTCGATCGTCCTGCTGCCAGTAATTACCTAAAAGCTGCCGCCGAAGGTGCTTACCTTGAATCAGATACAGTTTTAATTCAAGTAAAAATTGGCAATGGCAACGGTACAGGAATCGCTTGGGGTTGCGACCTCAGCTATGATTACGTAAAAATTAATGCTGAGTACACTACTTAGGAGTTAAGTACTTGGCGACTAAAGTCACAGCTATAAGAACAAAACCTGGATGGTGCGCAGGTTGTAGAAAGTCCTAGATTTTCTTTAGTCCGTGCAGGCGGACTTTGCTCTTGTAGATGCGGTTTCAACCGCCAGAAACTTTTCTAAGGTAAGTTAATGAGGAAGTTTGTATTGACTAACTATTTTCTTGGCAAACTCTGGGACGTGACTATCTAGTTTTTCTGGATAGTTGCGCTTGGTATAAAGATAATTCCGGGTGAAGTGGGAATCGATCGAGAACCGGGCATATTCCAAACCCTTCGGCCCAATCTTCTCAATTACTACCCCCATCAACTTCGCCGCCCACATAGGCAGAGTCACCCCCTGATCGTAGGCGGGGATACTTTGTTGTACAGCTTGATGGCGATCGCCCTGACTCATGACTGGTTGCGTTCTTAGTTGCTCCTGAACTAAATTCAGCATTTCCTTACCCGTATCATTCCGTACCACAATCCATTGCCAACCAAAGGGCGCACCCATATAACCCACGACTAAATCCGCCAAACTATTTACATAATCAAAACAACTCATACAGGAGGGGGCAAATACATCCTTGAGTTG
>JANMHD010000405.1:0-2066 GCA_031374985.1 Coleofasciculaceae cyanobacterium OTE_70_metabat_329
TTATGCAAAATATGTTGGGCTAGTTGGATATCTAGGACGACGGGGATGGGTTTGGGGGGACAGATGATGACCAGTTCATGGTTAGTTTGGGCAGTGAGATAGTCCGCTTTAATTTGGTCGAGAAAATCATAGAAAAATTCATGAATATTAACTGGTTGCAAATCACATTTTTGTTGCCCTAAGCTAAGGGTTTCAAGAAGTAACATTTCATCGATTAGCTGCTCTAGTTTTTTGCCAGAAGTCCTGATTAGCCGAAAACATTTTTCCTTGGCTGCTTCATTAATTTGCTCAGAATTAGCTTCTAAAAGTTTGGCTGCGGCTAGGATAGAGGTGAGGGGATTACGCATTTCATGGATAGCCATAGAAACAAAATTATTGCGTTGATATATCATATCTTGATCTACTAGCTGTTCTGGAGTTGGAGATAGTTTTTGGCGAATTTGAGTTTCTATTTCATGCCTTTGGAGAGCAATCTCTATTGCTATTTGGATATCTTTTTGCTGAAAAGGTTTGGTGATATAGCCAAAGGGTTGGGTAGCTTTTGCCCGATTGAAGGTGTCAGAGTCGGCGTAGGCAGTGAGGAAAACTACCGGAATATTATATTCTTGGTTAATGGTTTCTGCTGTGGCAATACCATCTCGATCGCCCTTGATGACAATATCCATGAGAACTAAATCGGGAGATTCCCGCTCAACTTTTTCTATAGCTTCCACACTAGAAGATACGGTTCCAATCACTTCATAGCCTATTCTACTTAACCTAGCACTAAGGTCTGCGGCTACAATAAATTCATCTTCCACAATTAGAATTTTAGCTGGTTGATTAGGCATAGATTCTTTGGGGATATTTTAATTCTTTGAAGATAATAGCAAATTCTGTGCCGGAGTTACAAGTAAGAGTAATTTCTCCTTCTAATTGCTGAGTTAATATTTTAACTAAGCGCAGTCCTAGGGTATCTGTTGTTTCTAATTTATGGTGGTCATTAAGTATTCCTATGCCATTATCCTTAATTGACAAAGATAGTTTCTGATCACTAAGTTGCTGTAACTCAATTATAATTTGTTTGTCAATACTATTAATACTTTCAGGAAAAGCATACTTGAGGGCATTTATCACTAACTCATTAATAATTAAACCGCAGGGAATCGCAGTTTCAATGTTTAGGAATAGGTCAGCAATATTAGTTTGGATTTGGATAGAATCGAGAGAATAGCTATGGAGTTGATGGAGATGGGAGACTAGATTTTCAATGTATTTTGCGAAGTTGATTTGGTCAAATTGGGTAGTTTTATAAAGTTGGTCATGGATCAGGGCGATCGCATAAATCCGAGTTTGACTATCTTGAAACAGGGCAAGGATGGCTGGATCTTCGAGATTTTGAGATTGAAGAGTCAGGAGGCTAGAAATAATTTGGAGATTATTTTTAACTCGATGGTGAATTTCCTTAAGGAGGAGTTCTTTTTCTTGGAGATTGGCTTTGATTTGAGCTTCGGCAGCTTTACGATCGCTAATATCTTGGGTAATAGCCAGATCATAGCTTAAGTTAGTTAAAGGGTCTTGGAGCAAAGAAATAGTAGTATTAACCCACAATTGAGAGCCATCCTTACAGATTGCTTGTTTCTCAATACTCTGGGAGCCGACTTCTCCCCTGTTGCGCTTGGCATTATATTCCAATCCTCTAGGGACAAATTCAGGAGCCGTGGCCTCCATCCAAGTCATGGCTAGTAGCTCTGCCTCAGTATAACCAAACATTTGACACATTTTTTGGTTTACTTTAACCAGTCTGCCATCGACATCAGCGATATTGATCCCCACGGCAGCTTGCTCAAAAATTGCTCGAAAGAATTCTTCACTCTGGCGGAGGGCGGCTTCAATTTCTATTTTTCGGTTAATTTCAAGGGCTAAATTAATATTAGTTTGCCAGAGTTCTTGAGTTCGCTCTGTAACTCTATTTTCCAATTCTATATTTACCTCTCGAAGGGCAGCTTCAATAACCTTGCGATCGTGGATATCAATGACAATTCCTAGGAGTTGCTGGGGAACTCCCTCGGCAGAGGCCTGAAAAA
>JANMHD010000407.1:0-5669 GCA_031374985.1 Coleofasciculaceae cyanobacterium OTE_70_metabat_329
CGATCGTTCCCAAAGCTGGGGCGAAAAAGAACGCAAAGGCGTTGATATTATCTATCAGTGCGGTTCCCACTTATTAACGCTGATTAATGACGTTTTGGACATCTCCAAAATTGAAGCCCAGCGATTGGAATTAGATCCCCAGATAGTTCACCTGCCCGCTTTGTTGCAGGGCATTGCCGAAATTGTAAGTATCCGGGCAGAGCAGAAAGGAATTAATTTTGTATATCTACCGGATCCTAACTTACCGGAGGGCATTGAGGTAGATGAGAAACGGTTGCGGCAGATATTGATTAATTTACTGGGAAATGCCGTCAAATTTACCGATCAAGGTAAAGTCACCTTCAAAGTTAGCCATCTAGATCAGGAAAAATTGGGAATGAAGCATGAAGAGGATGCTCAATTCGCTTACCTCCGCTTCCAAATCGAAGACACGGGTCTTGGCATGAACCCAGAGGCCTTAGCAAAAATCTTTCAGCCCTTTGAACAGGTCAGCAACCAAAAGCGAAATTCCGAAGGCACCGGGTTAGGACTGGCCATCAGTCAGACTCTTGTTCAACTCATGGGTAGCCACATTCAGGTAACAAGCCAGTTCGGTGAAGGTAGCACCTTTTTCTTTGATGTAAAACTACCGATCGCCACAGAATGGATATCCTCATCGCCAACTGACAGCGGAGAAAGACTAGTGGGCTATCAAGGTGAAAGAAAGTCTATCATGATAGTAGATGACAAATGGGAAAACCGATCGGTGATTGTCAACTTGCTAGAACCCCTTGGCTTCACCGTGATCGAAGCAGAGAATGGTCAAGATGGGCTGACAAAAGCTATGGAAATCAAGCCCAATTTAATCATCACGGATATTATGATGCCAATCATGGATGGCTACCAGTTTCTCCAGCAAATTCGGCAGTCTGAGGTGCTCAAAATGCTTCCAGTTATTGTTTCCTCTGCCTCGGTCTCCAATATGGATAAGCAGCAGAGTTTAAAGACTGGAGGAAATGATTTTCTGACCAAACCTGTGCAAGTAGACGAGTTGTTTCATATGCTCCACCAATACCTCCAATTGACTTGGGTTTACCAATCTACAGCCGTAAATAATGGATTAGGGCAATTATCAACACCTGAACCAGATAGTAGTCTCCTTCCATCCCTGCCCTTGGTGATCCCGCCGGCCGAAGACTTAGCCCAGTTGCTTCAACTAGCTCAACACGGGCGATTGAAAAAACTGACAGATGTAGCTAAAGCCTTAGAACAACAAAATCCTCAATATGCACCCCTAGTGCAGCACCTGCTTGTCCTAAGCAAAGAATTTCAGGTGGCAAAATTGGAAGCCTTTATTCAGCAATTACTCAATGAAGTTACCTATTCTTGAAAAGGTTGATTATGAAAGATACTCAGTTAGTTTTAGTGGTTGATGACACTCCAGCCAATTTGAATGTAGTTGCAGAAGCCTTGGGTGATGCTGGTTTGGAAGTGGCGATCGCTACCGATGGAGAACGAGCTATCAAACAGGCAACCGTTAGCCAGCCTGATTTAATTTTGCTGGATGTGATGATGCCCGGAATTGACGGCTTTGAGACCTGTCACCGCCTCAAGGCATCTCCCCTGACTTGCGATATTCCCGTGATTTTTATGACCGCCCTGGCCGACACAACGGATAAGGTAAAAGGATTTAATCTGGGTGCAGTGGATTATATCTCCAAACCTTTTCAGGAAGCAGAACTGATAGCTCGTGTGACAACCCACCTGAAGTTACGTCACCTGAGTCAAACCTTGGAGCAGAAGGTCGAAGAACGCACCTCCGAATTAAAAACTGCTCTGCAACAGGTACAACAGTCTCAGGTACAGTTAGTGCAATCAGAAAAAATGGCAGTGTTAGGACAACTGGTGGCGGGGATTGCCCATGAAATCAACAATCCGGTTAACTTCATTCTCGGCAACTTAGATTATACAAAGGAGTATACCAAGTCACTTTTGGGGTTTGTGCAACTTTATCAAAAGCACTACCCTAATCCAATTGCAGAAATTCAAGACCATGCTAAGGAATTAGAATTGGAGTTTTTGCAAGAAGACCTGCTAAAAATTCTTGATTCCATGAAGATGGGTACTGATCGCATCTGCGAAATTGTCCGATCGCTCCGCAACTTCTCTCATGTAGATGAAGCTGAGTGCAAAGCTGTGGATATTCATGAAGGAATTAAGAGTACACTGCTAATTTTGCAACATCGTTTGAAAAGCAACTCCGAACATCCAGCAATTCAGATCATTCAAGATTATGGTCAATTGCCCCTAATAGAATGCTACGCAGGATCCCTTAACCAAGTATTTATGAATATTCTGGCTAATGCGATCGATGCCTTAGAAGAATTTAGTGCTAAATACACTTATCAAGAAAACCAGAAAAATCCTCGCCAAATTACCATTCGGACTTCTATGATTGATTCTCAAACAGTACAAATTGCGATCGCAGATAATGGTGCTGGGATTCCTGAAGAGATTCAACAGCGTATCTTTGATCCTTTTTTCACTACAAAACCCGTTGGTAAAGGAACTGGCATGGGAATGTCTATTAGCTATCAAATTATTACCAAGAAACATCATGGCAAGCTATTTTGTAATTCTACGCTGAATAAAGGATCAGAATTCATTATCCAGATTCCCCTGCGGCAGTAGTCTCACACTTATTAATAACCAGTCTCATTTTCTTAACTACTTTAGCGACTGCCACCGATTTTAACAGACAGTTGGAGGAGACAAGAGTTGCTGCATCCACTTTTCTACTTGGCGACGAGCTTGGTCAACACCTTCGATCGATAAATAAGTTAGGGCTTTTTGATAATCTGCGATCGCCCAGTTCCAATCTCCCTCTAGGTGGTGAGTGCGCCCTCTTTCAGCATAGATATTGCCCTCTAGCTGGCGAAATAGTAAGGCTGTGTCAAAATTTTCCCGTGCTAGGTGGTACATTCCCATATCTCGATAGGTAATACCGAGATTGATCCATGCCTTAATATTCAGGGGGTTTAGTTCGAGGGTAGTTTCATAGTCTGCGATCGCTTGATCATATTCTCGGCGGGTCGCATGGTAATTAGCCCGATTATTATAGGCACTATCAAGATAAGAATCAATTTCTAGAGCGTAGTTATAGTCTCGAATAGCCTTAACTTGATTGCCACTGCGGAAGTATAGCAAGCCCCGGTTATTGTAGTGAACCGCATTCTGGGGTTCTTGCTGAATTAGCTGGGTCAACAGAGCGATCGCCTCTGTCCATTCTCCTGCTTGGGCGAACTTCTGCACTAAACTCTGTTGTACCTGCACTGGGTAATACTGCGATGCCTTAGAATTAGTTACCCCTTTGCCCTGCCGTCTGGTTTGCTTATTTAGTTGCTTACTAATACTCCTCATAGTCCCCCTCCAATTAAACATCTACTTATTTAACTTTTTTATCTAACTTTCTTTACCCTAGCTGCTACCTACAACCAACCCTTCCCTTTATTGTGTCAGTTATTTTTTTGTCTGTAGACCGGATAATAGGTAGTGGTGTTCCCCTTGACAAATGCTAGGATATAGGTTTAAACTCACCTAGCTTATTGATCAAAATTATGACAACACCCCTAACCCAAGCACCAGATATTACTAAAGAAGACTATCTCCTTCTTGGTTTAGCTACTTGCTACTACAAAGAAGATGGGGAAGTTTCCGAAGTGCAGGTTATAGAACCTATCCCCTCTGCTGCCCTAGAAGCCATTATTAAAGGCATTCCTACTTCCTACAAATTTGCTACTGCGGTTGAGTTTGGGGCAGTGATCAGTGAGGATAATTTACAAATACCCAGTGGATTTCCAGAAACTGCTCAATTTAGTGACGAGTTTCGCTTTCGGGCGATCGCAGCGACCCGCACCTTTAAAACCCATCCCCAATCCCAACAACACATCCCCCTAGGAACTAGCTACCACGACTTTAATTATTCCGTAGAGAGAAAGCGGGTACTAAATGCAGCACGGGTAGTGAAAACCGAAGATAATGTCAAGCAACACTCCCATACTCATCAAGTGTTGTAGCTCTATGCAGACTATTTGGCAAGCAGATTTTTATCGCCGTCCCCTCAGAGATGAGCAGGGGAAATCTCTTTGGGAATTATTATTATGTGATGCCCAGGGCTGGCAGTATCAGGCTTTTTGTCCCCAAGCTCTGGCCAATAGTAATTGGTTAGCTGACCAGATTCAGCAAGCTACTCAGGAGTATTTCGGGAAAAAGTATGGGAAAGCTTTACCTACAGCCCTAGAGGTGTTTCGCCCCCAGTGTCTGAGCTTGATTACGGCAGCAGGGCAGGTTTTGGGGATTGGGGTGATACCTACCCGCCGGACTCCCCAGCTAAAAAGCTGGTTGCAAGAGTTGGCGATCGCCTATCCCCGTCTACCCAACTACTCCGGTGAACCCTACCAACCTGTTACAGTTGAGCCACTGCCCCCAGTACCCATGCCAGAAAACCTCTGGGGCGACCAATGGCGCTTTGCTAGTCTTAGGTCCGGGGATTTGGTGAAGGAGTTTAGCGATCGTCCCCTCCGAGTCCAGGTGTTGCCAGAAGACCTGTTGCCCCTAAATTTGGGTTTAGCCTCGACCGTGGCTATTCCGGGCATCATTATTGATGGGGGTAAACAATCTCTAAAACTAGCACGATGGCTAGAAAGTACCCAGCCTGTGAGTCTTAACTATATAGCGGGGCAGCCCAATGGTTTGATTTTACAAGCAGGATTGAGCGATCGATGGGTAATCGTCACTTTTGAGGATGAAGAAGTAATCCAAGCTGCCCAGACTTTTGCTGTACGGCAACAATTAGCTAAAGGGTTGCATTTTTTATTAGTCCAGCCCGATGACAGCGGCATGACTTACACTGGGTTTTGGCTCCTTCAGCATTTTAGTTAACTTCCCTACAAACTAACTAGTTCTTTATATTTAAGATGGAATGGGAATATTACTCTATATTTATATATAGCCTTGTATTATAAATCCTAAATCCATGACTAGTAATAATTTCCTACCTGAAATAGCCGAGGATTATCTTGCAGTCGAAGATAGCCAAAATTCTAAAGCAGATCACGAAAAGAAAGATAAGAAAAAATCTAAGAAAAAACATCAAGCTGGTGGCCCAAAGAAGCAGATATTTGAACACATCTTTGAAGCAGAAGGTAGTTCTAAACTTTCTAATAAGGTCTATGAACAAGAACTTGTCCGTCTGCAAGTAGAACTAGTAAAGATGCAATATTGGGTGAAACATACGGGGCATCGGATTGTAATTTTGTTTGAAGGGCGAGATGCTGCCGGGAAGGGTGGCACGATTAAACGAATTACAGAACCCTTAAACCCAAGGGGTTGCCGAGTTGTAGCTTTGGGAACCCCCAGCGATCGAGAAAAAACTGAATGGTACTTCCAGCGCTATGTTGCCCATCTGCCTGCTGCTGGGGAAATAGTCTGCTTTGATCGTAGTTGGTATAACCGGGCGGGAGTGGAGCATGTGATGGGTTTCTGTACTGAGAGTCAGTATCAGGAATTTCTGCAAACCTGCCCAGAATTTGAGCGGATGTTAGTGCGATCGGGAATTATTTTACTCAAGTATTGGTTCTCGGTGAGTGATGAAGAGCAGGAACGGCGGTTTCAATCCCGGACGATCGATC
>JANMHD010000459.1:0-3808 GCA_031374985.1 Coleofasciculaceae cyanobacterium OTE_70_metabat_329
TCATCCAGCATAGTATGGCGACACCCCAATATCTGACCAGAGGGGGCAGCTTCAGCTTTGGCAAAAACGTTGATAATAGGATTGGTATTATCTGGGGATACAGTAGAATCTTGGCTACTAGCGATCGCTCTATGTACCGCCGTAGTATCTAGAGCATGAGCCATGACACTATGACCAATCAAGTAATTACTGTAGGAACTAGGTGAATTACCCAAGACTAAAATTTCGCAGTTTTGGAGTTCCACCCCTGAGGAAGTAGAAGCAACTGAGGAATAGAGATCAAAGTTATGACAAATATCAGCAGCAGTGAGTTGGGCTAGAGAAATTTCTCCTAAGGCCAGAGCGACCCCCAAAGCTGAAGCTCCTCTCGAATAAGCCATTGATTTATAACTATCTTGGGTAACAGCTAACTGTCCCGCTCCTTGCCCAGAAGCCGTAATCAGGGGACATTTGATTTGAACTAAGTGAACATCTTTAAGAGATAATCCAGCTTCGGCGATCGCTGCCTTAACTCCGGCAGCAACTACCTCTACCATTGCCAAAGTTCCAATTTCATCTCTAGAAAAGTTGCGGGTATGATGCACCCCTAGGGCTAGCCCTACATGGGGCGGCGTGTCCAACTTCTGAATTTCTCGTGTAAAAACTGTCAGGTGAGGACTCAAAACCCCTTCTGTTCCTCCAGACATGACAAATACAATTTTGCTAGTTAAGTCTTCGCCGATATGCGATCGAAGATAAGCTTTAAGGGTTGCAACGGCAAAACCACGGGTAAAATCATTAACACAACCATTCCCCTCAGTTTTTCCCATCACAGCCATGATAGTCTTGGGGTCTAATTTCTGATTTTGAATTAGCTCTATCAATCCCGTGAGATCATCAGGGGAACTTTGGGCAATCTTAAAAACTTCAACTTTCATCCATCACACCAACTTACAAACTATACCAACTTACAAAAGATAAAAATTCGAGGCAAGAGCAGTCCTTGCCTCGAATCAAAACCTACTTGATAAATAGCATTTCTTGGTAGGTGGGCAGAGGCCAGAAGCTATCAGCAACTTCCCCTTCTAGACCATCAGCATAAACACGCACCTCATCCATCAATGGACGGATAGTTTGGGCGCAATATTGCATGTGGTCTTCGGTAGAGCCAAAGTCATGTTTCGCAATAACTTCGCTTAACTTATCAGTTGTGGCCATCATAGAATTGACCAGACTAGCAATTTTTTGAGAACCTGCTTTATCTAGATCAATCCCTAAACTAGTCAAACCAGTAATAGTGGAAGATAGCTTAGATAAATACTCAACAGCAGCAGGATAAATAATGGTTTTTGCCATATTAATTACCAGCTTTGCCTCTACTTCGATCGAGAGAATGTACTGCTCAGCATAAACTTCAAAACGACTTTCCAGTTCCACCGGAGTTAATACCCCAGTTTTCTTGAATAGATCTTCAACATAGTCGGCTTTTAGAGTTGGAAGAGCATCTGCTGTGGTACGGAGGTTAGAAAGACCCCGCTCCTGCGCCATTTTGTGCCACTCTTCAGAATAGCCATTGCCGCCAAATACTACTGCTCCGTGCTGCTCCATCACTTCTTTTAGAACTGTAATAATGGCAGTGCTTAGTTCTACACCCTTAGACAATTCATCTTCTAGACGATTACCGATCCACTCTAGGGAATCTGCCAGCATAGTATTCAGCACAATCAAAGGACCAGATACCGACTGGTTTGATCCCACGGCGCGGAATTCAAACCGGTTGCCCGTAAAAGCAAAGGGTGATGTCCGGTTACGATCGCCAGCATCCTTAGTTAGATGAGGTAACACATCTACACCCAGATCCATAATTCCTTTTTGCTTAGATTCCTTGACTGTGCCACTTTTAATCTCCTCAAAGACTTCCTCTAATTGAGAGCCTAAATAGACAGACATAATGGCAGGAGGAGCTTCATTCGCTCCTAGTCTATGGTCATTACTGGCAGTGGCGATCGCCGCCCGCATCAGGGAGCCATACTTATGCACACCCCGAATCACCGCCCCACAGAAGACAAGGAACTGAGCATTATCGTGGGGATTATCCCCTGGATCTAGTAAGTTTCCTTGGGTGGAATTGCCTACAGACCAGTTAACATGCTTCCCAGAACCATTAATCCCCGCAAAGGGTTTCTCGTGGAGGAGACAGGTAAAGCCATGTTTCTTGGCGGTGAATTTCAGCACTGTCATAATCATTTGCTGGTGGTCACTAGCCACGTTGGCTGCTTCAAAGAAAGGAGCCAGTTCAAATTGACCGGGAGCTACTTCGTTATGTCTGGTTTTGGCAGGAATCCCTAATTTGTATAGGATTTCTTCCACATCCTGCATAAATACTTGCACCCGTTCAGGGATGGCGCCAAAGTAATGATCATCAAACTGTTGTCCCTTAGCGGGAGCCTTGCCAAATAATGTCCGCCCTGCTAGTAATAGATCAGGTCGTTGGCTGGCAAAGTTAGCATCAACTAAGAAATATTCTTGTTCAGCTCCACAGCTAGAATTTACATGGGCAATATCAGTGTGACCTAAGATTTTCAATACCTTGCTGGCGGCTTTGTCCATCGCAGCGATCGAGCGCAATAGGGGGACTTTCTTATCCAATGCTTCCCCAGTCCAAGATACGAACACAGTAGGGATACATAGAGTAGCTCCATTGTCCGTTTCCATAATGTAGGCAGGACTGGTGACATCCCAAGCGGTATAGCCCCGTGCCTCAAAGGTATCGCGGATGCCACCATTGGGGAAGGAAGAACCATCAGGCTCTCCTTGTACCAGTACCTTACCAGAAAATTCAGAAATGACACTGCCGTCTCCCTGTACTGAGATAAAGCCATCATGCTTCTCAGCAGATAGATTAGTCATGGGATAAAAGACGTGGGCATAATAAAGAGCACCCTTAGATAAAGCCCAATCTCTCATGGAGGTGGCTACAGCGTCGGCGATCGAAGGATCCAGTTTTTCTCCGGTCACGATCGTATTTTTGATAGATTTGAAAATAGCTTTTGGCAGACTTGCCTGCATTTTACTCAGGTTAAAAACATTCTCAGCCCACATTTCTTCTAGGCGTTGTGGGGGTTTGGGCGGCATCAGTTTGCGGTTAGTAATCTGATGAACTGCTTGGATACGGGCTTCATTTCCACTCATGGATATTTCCTAGTTTTTAATTTTAATGTAAACGTAACGACGTAAGTTTGTTAAGCGCATTTTCTCTAGGAATAGTAGCCTTGTGTTGTACTAAAAGCTACAGAATTTTATGGCAACAATAGATCAAACCTTCCTAGGGCAGTCTCAAAGGATTTCACTGGGGATCAGTGATTAAAGTTATTTACCAGAAACGTCCCTTAGTACTTTTGGGGAACAAAGAATTGCTCATTACGGGGGGGGCGCACGTAGTCCTGGGGTGCTCCTTTTCGAGGTGGTAGCTCTAGGGGTGCGGGGGTCATGTCAATGTAGGGAATCTTGCTCAGGAAATGACTAATGCAGTTTAGGCGTGCTCGTTTTTTGTCATCGGCTTCCACGGTGAACCAAGGAGCTTCAGGAATATTGGTATGGGCAAACATATTATCCTTAGCTTGGGAATATTCTACCCACCGATCGCGGGATTCCAAATCCATGGGGCTGAGTTTCCAGCGCCGGGCTGGATCGATCGTCCGGGATTGAAACCGCCGTTCCTGCTCTTCATCACTCACCGAGAACCAATACTTGAGTAAAATAATTCCCGATCGCACTAACATCCGCTCAAATTCTGGGCAGGTTTGCAGAAATTCCTGATACTGACTCT
>JANMHD010000009.1:0-2744 GCA_031374985.1 Coleofasciculaceae cyanobacterium OTE_70_metabat_329
TATAAATTGTCTTCAAAGTTGGCTTCAAGTTTTCAAGTTGTTGTAACTCTTGTAATGTTATTCGCTGCCTAAAAAACCGCCTTTATATGCCTGTGCATGTGCCGTTTTAGCTAATTATTGTTATGCAATTAATACTTGTAATTTTTTTGAGGAACATTCCAACATTTGTTAGCATGCTCTAGGATTATAATTCGCTGTTCTACATACTCCAGTACGAGACCTGGTGTAGAATGTTTTTTTTACCAGCATTATTATTGGCAGCTGCAATGAAAGTTTAGTGTGTAAATGGGTTTTTTTCTGACATTAATTATGTACTTTTATGTTAGTTCTACTTTCAGACTATTTTTTAGACTAATTCTTTGCGATGCAAAATGTGAATTGAAACTGTCTCTACTATTTCCGCAATTCTCCATCCAGCAGTGCGGGAAGGTCTGAAGTTTTTGGGCTTTGATGATAGTCTAGGCTTAGAAATTCATCATCAAGGAGATTTACCCGCCCGGACGGGCATGGGTTCCAGTTCTGCCTTTGCAGTAGGTTTGATTAAGGCCATGACTGCCCTACGAGGAAGGATGATTGGGAAGCATGAGTTGGCCTTGCAGGCGATCGAGCTAGAGCAGCAGGTGCTAAAGGAATGTGTCGGTTCCCAAGACCAAGTTGCTGCCGCCTACGGGGGATTGAACCTGATCTATTTTCTGCCCAGTGGAGATATTCGGGTGGAGCCAGTAACGATTCCTAAAGCCAGAATTGAGGAATTAGATCAATCGTTGATGATGTTCTATACCGGAACTACCCGGTTTGCCTCAGAAATTGCCGCTAAGGTTGTGGCAAATATGGGGTCTAAACAACAACAGTTACGGCAGATGCGGGGCATGGTCGATCGAGCTATCGAAATTCTCAATAGTGATACTGACCTAACGGCCTTTGGAGAATTATTACACCAATCTTGGCTCCTGAAGCGGGAATTAAGTTCTGCTATTAGTAATTCTGTGGTGGATGGGATCTATGATACAGCAAGGGAGAATGGGGCGATCGGGGGTAAGCTCCTTGGGGCTGGTGATGCTGGGTTTATGATCTTTTTCGTGCCTCCAGAAAAACAAGAAGATGTGAGGCAAGCCCTCGCTCAATACC
Organism: Coleofasciculaceae cyanobacterium OTE_70_metabat_329; assembly: GCA_031374985.1. Taxonomy (GTDB): domain Bacteria; phylum Cyanobacteriota; class Cyanobacteriia; order Cyanobacteriales; family JAAUUE01; genus JAAUUE01. Next base: position 1,129 of record JANMHD010000009.1, read on the forward strand.
TCCGGGTTCCCTTTAGTTTTGAAACCGAAGGCAGCACAATTATCCACTACGATGAATAAATTTCTCCCATAAATCTTGAAAAACCTTTAGTATAAACGACTCAAAAAATAATCTGTGAGATCCATCAGAGCTTGCCGGGGTTCCGAGGCGGGTAAATTTTTAATTTCTTGGACAGCGATCGCTGCATATTTCTTGGCTAGTTCTTGCGATCGCCTAATCCCATCACTTTCTTTGACCAAAGCCAAGGCCTCCTCCATATCTCCTGCTTCACTAAATTCTCGATCAATCAATACTTCTAAATAAGGCTTTTCTTCTAGTGCAAATAATACTGGAGCCGTGAAAATTCCACTAGCCATATCTGCTCCAGCAGGTTTCCCTAGGGTTTCTGCCGAGCTAGTAAAATCAAAAACATCATCCACTACCTGAAAAGCCAAACCTAAGTTCCTGCCATACTCATAAAGGTGTTGGGCCGTAGTTTCAGAAACTCCACTCAAAACTCCCGCAGCTTTGGCACTATTGGCCACCAATGAAGCTGTTTTATAGTAAGACTTCTGAACATATTCCTCTAAACTAATTTCTGCATTAAACCCACTCAAACTCTGTTGAATTTCCCCCTCAGCCATATCCATAATTACCTTTGATAGCAGCTTAACTACCTCTAGGTTATCCAAATTAGCCAAATACCAAGAGGATTGGGCAAACAAAAAATCTCCAGCCAAAACCGCTACCCGATTACCAAAACGACTATGAACAGTCGGTACATTCCGCCTTAGGGCTGATTCATCCACCACATCATCATGGACAAGGCTAGCTGTATGGATCATTTCCGTAATTTCTGCCAAACGACGATGGCGGAGAGTAATTTCTTGATCAACCATCGTAGCCCGGGAGACAAGGAGGACGATCGCTGGTCTGACCCGCTTTCCAGACGTTTCAAAAAGATATTCCGCCGCTGCATAAAGAATTGGGTGTTTAGCCCCAATCAGGTTTTTTAGGTTCTCTGTTAGTAGCTGTAAATCCTTTTCAACGGTCGCAAAAATAGATGTAACAGAAGTCATGGATTAGGGGGAATTAGGATCAAAGTTTACGAAAGTTTACACATTCTTAATTTAGTCTAAGCTAATTCCGCAATTCTGGAAAGTAGTTATTTCTAGTTAAAAATCTCGTTCTATACTTCCGGCAAAAATTGGCTCGACCCGAATACCCATAATACTGGTGGGACGAACAACAAAAATTTCATTTTGGGTATTTTTAATAGGAACATTAATCAGGTCACTAGAGCCTACTTTGGGCATTAACGCACCGCTATACCATTTCTGGAAGTCTTGGATTGTGGCAAAACGAATCTCCTCTCGATGACCCCCTGAGATAAGGAAATGTACAGCATATTCATCCGGCATTCTTGGCATGGATTATGAACCTCGATCTTTTCTTTTTACCCGTTGTCAATTTTACTGATTTTTGGCTCTTAATGGCTACTTCAAGCAAATAAATTATATTTTTGCAATAGAGACTCTAGAACTCCGGGCAGAGATTTTGCTAGTTCTGGAGGAGTTGAACAGGTTAATTGCTGATGACTAGGTAAATCAAAGGGGTAGTCTCCATGCAGATCCTCG
>JANMHD010000538.1:0-3489 GCA_031374985.1 Coleofasciculaceae cyanobacterium OTE_70_metabat_329
GAACTATATAGCAATTGCCGTCCGCTTGGGTTTAGATCCTGCATGGCGGCAAGAAATCAAAACTAAAATGCAACGAAAAAAATCTCAACTATTTGATGATCGCACCTGTGTCACAGCCCTAGAAAAGTTCTTCGATCGAGCAATTCAGAGCCATATCCACTTGCTTGAGCAGTGATGCTTGGCTAGAAGTATTTTTTAGTACCACATCAGCAAAGGGGAGTTTTTGCTCGATCGACATCTGGCTATCTATTCTGGCTTGGGCAGCGGCTAAACTTAATCCATCTCTAGTAGTTAATCTTGCTATTTGTTGGTTAGGATCACAGGTAACTAGCCAGATTTCTGTAACTAGGTCTGCCATACCCGCTTCAATTAACAGGGGAACTACTAAAACAATAGTTGCTGCTGTCGTTTGGCGAATAGATTGCTCTAGACAGCGGCGGACAAAAGGATGAATTTGCTGCTCTAACCATACTTTTTCTGGGGGTTGATTAAAAATTATTGTCCCCAATTGTTGGCGATCGAGGCTGCCATCGGGCAACAATATTTCTCTGCCATAGCGCTGGTAGATGCGTTGGAGAATTGAGGAATTTATCTCTACGGCTTCCCTAGCATAAATATCAGCATCACTAATTGGCAGGTGATAGTGCTGCTGGAGGTATGATGCCACCGTACTTTTTCCGCTGGCTATACCTCCAGTAAGTCCAATAATGCGTTTAGCTATAATTACCTCCTTTACCAAAATTCTTTAATGGGTGCGTTACGCATTGCTAACACTACAGGAATAACTACCTGATACAGTTTTGTGCGATGAAATCTTGACGAATCCATCCCCTTGTTTGACTAGGCAGATACTCTACCATATGCCAAAGAGCGCCTTGATTGTCTCTCTCGCGCATATAGCCTCCCCCCGGGCCAATCAACATATTTACCTGTTGACCAACCAGAACATAGCCGGAAATCTCGTAATCCGTGCCTATCCCTGTCCGCATATTTACTTGTGATCCTCTTTCTCTGCCAATAACCACCTTATTACAGTCACTCCGAGATTGGGCAGTGGCGATCGGGGTTAGCTGGGGCAGGAGAGTAATTAGGGGAACGATCGCTGCAATTAAAGCATTTTTAACTCGCATAGGTTTCTTTTTTGATTTGTGAGATTAACTATTTATGATAACAATCACCTTATTCTCCTTTGGTGATCTTAGTCTTATTAGTATTGTGTTCACAAACATCCGTGGTAATTTCTGGGTAGAAAACTTGGGAGCTTTGAAAGATTTTCCCTAAAGTTCTCTAGTTAAAAAATTACTCAAAAAATAACTCCTCAAGTTATTACACTGAAGAGTTAAAGAATAAAAATTAAGTTAAGTTCTAGATTTCTAGAATAAACCAAGGGTGAAGGATTTATCGATCGGGAAGGTAGCACCAATTCCTAACCAGAGGGTCACCGCAGTTCCCACCAAGAAAACAGTGGTAGCAACCGGACGGCGGAAAGGATTTTGGAATTTGTTCACATTCTCAATAAAAGGAATCAAGATCAACCCCAGAGGAATTGCCCCAGTAGCCGCAATCCCTAATAATTTGTTGGGTAGTACCCGGAGTAGTTGGAAACTAGGATAGAGATACCATTCAGGCAAAATTTCTAGAGGAGTCGCAAAGGGGTTAGAAGGTTCACCAATCATAGCTGGGTCTAAAACTGCTAGACCGATACAAAGGGCGATCGTCCCCATAATTACTACGGGAAAAATGTAGAGGAGGTCATTGGGCCAAGCTGGCTCACCATAATAGTTATGACCCATACCTTGAGCAAGTTTTGCTCTGAGGGCGGGATCGTTTAGATCCGGCTTTTTTTCAATAGCTGCCATAGTGTTCTCCTGAAAATAATAGTTGATTACAAAGAGGGGAGGAAATACCCAGAATAATTTTATTGATGCCTAGGTTAGGGCTGAATCAATGCCTTACAAATGAATCACAAATGAATTACAAAGGACCAGAAATGCCTTGTTTGCGAATCATTATAAAGTGTAACAACATGAAAACAACAATAAACCAAGGTAGAACAAAAGTATGCAAACTATAGAACCTAGTCAGAGTCGCTTGACCAACGCTAACATCGCCCCGTAGTAGTTCTACCATCGCATTACCTACTACAGGAATAGCGGCTGGTACCCCAGAAACGATTTTTACCGCCCAGTAGCCGACTTGATCCCAAGGGAGAGAATAGCCAGTTACACCAAAACTAACAGTGATTACCGCCAAGATTACTCCTGTAACCCAAGTTAATTCTCTAGGCTTTTTGAAGCCGCCGGTGAGATAAACCCGGAAGGTGTGCAGGATCATCATCAGAACCATCATGCTGGCCGACCAGCGGTGTACAGAGCGAATCAACCAGCCAAAGTTGACTTCATTCATCAAGTACTGTACCGAGGTGAAAGCCTCAGCCACAGTGGGCTTGTAGTAGAAGGTCATGGCGAAGCCAGTGGCAAATTGAATGATAAAACAAACTAGAGTAATACCACCAAGACAGTAAAAAATATTGACGTGGGGGGGAACATACTTGCCAGAGATATCATCAGCGATCGCTTGAATCTCTAGCCGTTCCTCAAACCAGTTAAAGAGTTTTGATTCTCTTACTTCCTTTGTAAACATGAAGTTGGAACTCCTAGAATTATTGCTATTTTTGAGGCAGTACCCACAATAGGATGGCACGCCAACTTAAATTGAGAAGACAAACCTTAAAATTTTTAATTTGTCACTATACGAAATGTAACATAGCTACAAGAAGTATGGGCAAAAACTCCCCGCCAAAAAACCAAACTAAATAATTCCCAGCTTCTGCCCCCCAGTTTCCCTAAATTTTTCTCTGAATTTGTTAAACTTAGGCAAATCTAATTCTCCAGATCCAATACCATTAACAAAATTTAGTTATGTATCCAAAAATTTTTCTACTAGGACTGTTCCTAATTTGCCAGTTGATTTGGTCTGGGGTAGCGACTCCTCCGGCGCTGGCTTTAGCCTTACCTAGCAATATTGCCCCTACTACCAACAAGCATTTAGTGGCAGAGGTATGGAAAATTGTTAATCAAGCCTACTTGGATGAGAGCTTTAATCATCAAAATTGGTGGCAGATTAGGGAAAACACCCTGAAGGGAGAATTAGATAACCAAGAGTCAACCTACACGGCGATTAAAGATATGTTGTCTACCCTAGGCGACCCTTTTACCCGTTTCTTACCCCCAGATCAATACCGGGGTTTGAAGGTCAATACTTCAGGGGAACTATCAGGGGTAGGTTTGCAAATCATGATCAACCCGGAAACTAAAATCTTAGAAGTAATTTCCCCCCTAGAAGGTTCTCCGGCAGCCAAAGCGGGAATTCAAGCTAGGGATCAAATCCTCGAAATTAATGGGGTGCTTAGTTCTACCCTGACCCTAGATGAGGCAGCTACAAAAATGCGGGGACGGATTGGGACTAAGGTAAAACTAAAGGTGCAAA
>JANMHD010000553.1:0-10685 GCA_031374985.1 Coleofasciculaceae cyanobacterium OTE_70_metabat_329
CTTTTCAACTAGTCTTGAAGGTTCCCTCAGATGTTGTCGTCTCCATGATAGTGAGGGCATTTTGGCAAGGGTTGGTAGCCCAGAAAATGATGATAATAGAGATTTATCCCTAGAAATATTCAAGACCTTTAATCCTGATGATGTTCTAGTTACCACTAACGATTCCCAGTGGCTAGGGCAGACTATGTTGATTACCTATAAGTTAAAAACTCTGGTGACACCGAGTACAGAGCAGTTCCAAGAATTAGCTAATAATATTTTTCAGAATCTTTTAGGCGATAAACCTTCTGCCGCTCCTCGATCAAGCCAGCTATTTGGCTCACCCATTTTTGAATATAGTTCTCTCGACAGCCAAAAACAAATCTTTGTCTATGCCCTTGATGATCTGAGTGAAAAGAATCTCCAGAAAACTCTCCAAAGTGTATTTGAGCTATTTTATTATCGCCACAAAATTGTTAAGGCTTTTAGAGAGAGCCGAGAAATTTATCAACAAGCACAAAGTTTTTACAAAATTGTCGAGAAAGATATTAAAAGCCTTCAGCAAAGAACTAATTATGGCAGTGATAAGAAGCTCCTAGATTTAGAAAACTTAAAAGTTGATATCAAACAATTGTTGCAGGATAGCTTAATGTATCAAGAAACTCTGCAAAAACTAGAGAATTTTGATAATACGATCGCTATCAATGCCTATAACTACCAACAAAAACTTTTAGAGATTAGTGATAAATGTCATCTATTGCCAGAGGAATTGACTACTTTTAGTTTCTTTACCGACAAGACAGCTCCCTATTTTCAACGCCAAATTCAGGGAGATTTAGGCTATTTTAAGCATGGTACAGATTTGATTAATACAGCGATCGCCTCCATTCGGGGTATTGTCGAAATTGAACAAGCAGAGAGCGATCGATCCCTAGAACGCACAATTCAAATTCTTGGTGTTGGCCTAGGGGCAGGGGGAATAGTTGCCTCCGCCGTTTCTGGTCATGTCGATAAACCCCTAGTTCTACTACCCCAAGCCAATACCCAAATTCATCCCGCCGTGATGAGTATTGGTTTAAGTATCTTTGCCGCCCTTCTCTTTGGTGGACTTGCTGGAACTATCCCTAAATTTCTGAAAGGACGAAATCCACCTCAAATTTCTCAAAATGAGGAAAAAAGAACGATCGCCCCCAGAGATAAGCAATGAAAACTGATAGCTTATTTTATCCCATCTTCCAATAACTATCCTTCAATTTATTTACTCTGGACTGTAGGATAATTCCTACCCCGCCAGCGCTTAGGACGACTCAGGGCAGAGAGGATAATTCTCAGGAAGGCCAAGGGGTCTGCTAGGGGGGAAAGAAGGAAAGCTAAACCATAAAAAGGGGGAGTCTTAGACCAATCGTAGGAAGGGGCGATCGCTCCTAATAAAGCCACCCGAATTATTACCAAAAACCAATTTAGACCCAACCAAATTTGACTAACAAAACTTGTGGGGGGGAGTAAACTACCCAAAATCACGCTAATGAGGGGTAAACCTTGGACTGCTAATAATAAACAGCAATCATGAAATAACTTATTAGGAGAACTAGCATCCTTAAGGGCAAGGGATCGTCCCCATTCCGTCCAAGTTTCAGCCATGCCTTCATACATACGGACTTTAATTACCTTCGCTCCATCTAAAAAACCTACCTTAAAACCCTGAGCAGCAATATGCCGAGCAAGGGTGACATCATCACAGAAAGAATTTTTGGCAGTACTATAACCAGCTAACTTTTCCAGAACTTCTCGGCGGCAAAGGAAACACTGCCCATTGGCCATCACAGTTTCTGGGGAATCTGGATTAATCCCGGCGGGATCGAAACGGAAAAGTAGGGTCATGAGCAAGGCAGGCTGGAGCCACCATTCCCCCGGATACTTGAGAATAAATTGGGGAGAGAGAGAAATTAGATCATAGTTTTCAGCTTGGGCTACTTGCAAAAGGCTGGCCACTAAGCCGGGCTGGGGCTGGGTATCGGCATCAATACCCAAAAACCATTCCACAGGAGAAGGTTGCTGACTCAGATACAAAAATCCATTATGTAATGCCCAAGGCCTGCCCACCCAATCAGGCGGTAAGAGAGGATCAGTAATTAATTTTAATCTTGGTTCCTTTGCCTGAGCAGCTTGGACTAGTTCCTGAGTTCCATCTTGGGAGTTGCTGTCGACGATCACGAGTTGCTGTAACTCATAACTTTGTTGACTCAAACCAGCTAAACAAGGACTGAGACGCTGGACTTCATTTAGAGTCGGTACAACTACCCCGACCTTCCCAATTTGTTCTGGGGTAGGTTTTTGAGGGAGGAGGGGCGATCGACGCTGGGGACCTTTGAGTAGGCGAGATAGCAGAATTACCGTAGCGGGTAACTGCAACCCTAAAAGTAGTAGAGGCAGAACATTAAAAATCGACAACAACTTAACCTAGGAAAAATTAATTGAAACCTTAAAACTATTGACTAGAGTGCATTAGAAAATAAACTTACTTCATGGCAACCTTGACAGGGGCTACAGTAGTTTCTGAAGATTCTTCTGGTAACTTAGTTGGAATATTCAGAGAATTAGAAATATTTTTTGTGCCTAACCACCACAGAACCACAGCAGGTAATACTCCCACTAACAAGCCAAGAGCCGTAGGTACTAAAAATCCTGAACCTACACTCATAACAGCCGCAAAAGTAAAATTACTGATGTAGACGGCTAAAGGAAATCCTAGATTTTTAGGAATTTGGAGAGGAACCTTTTTCCAGAGCAGGGCAGCAACACTCATAAATACAACTCCTGTGCCAAACCAGCCGGCAAAGTTGCTATAGGGCATCCCAAAGAAGGCGCCGGGTTGATACCAAACCCAGAAGGGAGAAATAGTTTGGCTCATGGCGGGGTCAAGGACAAAATCCCAAGAAGTGAGGAGGAGAGAACCAAAGGCGATCGCTCCCAGTTGCCGCCACCAGCTATTGGAGTTTTCTTCCACTTTCAAGCCAGCCCTAGCCAAAAGATAGGCAGCAAAACCCAGATAGAACCAAGATAGGGGAATTGTGAAGGGTACTAACCCCGCAATCTTGTAGCCCAAACCATTTAAATAACCATAATTCCCAAAGGGAAAGCCAGTACTAGTCCCCAAAAGTTCACTCCCAAGGGATAGAGATATAGCTGGAACCATGAAGGTTAACCAATGCCAAGTACCAAGGGTACGGTAAGCATAGATAGATACGGCGATCGCTCCTAAAATAATATAAACCACTCCACCACCACTCATGCCCCACTGGAATAGGGTTTGCCCAAAAGGGGATAGTTGACCAATAAATTCAGCATTTGGTAGTACTACCAGTAGTCCTGCCAGCCCAAAAGCCATAGAAAAAATGTGTGCTAAAAGGAAAAATAGCTCTAAGTTGACCAGTTGCTGCATGAGAAACTCCCTAAATACCAAAGTTTAAGTCGAGATATCCTAACCCAAGATTAGTCAGGATGCAACTCCGAATTAAACGGGGCATAATATTAAATTATTATTTTACATAATTTTACAATACTCAACAGTTTTTAGCTGTTAATCTGCAAAAGTTGTATTCTGGGAGGGCGATCGTACTTTTATTTTATTTTTCCCAGTCTTCCATCTGTAGTGGGGGAATACGGGCAAATTCTCTTGTATTGTGAGTAACTAATATTAAGTTGTTAGCTAGAGCAATGGCAGCAATTTGAAGATCGTAAGCACCAATGGGTGTGCCTTGGGCAGCAAGTCCAGCACGGATATCACCAAAAATCATCGCAGCTTCATCATTGAAAGGTAAAGATTCATAGTTATCGAGAAATGCTTGCTGTCTTTGTAGAGTACGTGAAGGATTATTACTTCGCATTGCACCATAAAAAAGTTCGGCTTTGACTACAGAACATACAACTATATCGTGATCTCCGACTGATAAAATACGATCATTGACGGAGGTTGATCGACCGTTAAGATACATTACACAAACATTAGTATCAATTAGGTAGAGCATTTAATGATCAAATGCTCCTGCTAGGTTATTATCTAAGGTTTCTGAAATACCTTCATCATCAAGAATAATTGGATCATCAGCACAAATTCCATATAAGGATGCTAGGGATGGTTTTCTGATTTTCTGTACGGGTTGATAAACGATCGTTACTTCGATATCAGTATCTCGAATATTGGGTAAGGCTATGTGTAGAATTCCATCACTACCAACATGAGATTCAACGTTTAGGCTTTGCATGATTTTATATCCTTTGAATCTAGCCAATTTGGTTTGTTAAGAGCCATAACTTTTGTTTTTTACTTATTTCAAGGAGGCAATTAGCTTTTCTATATTAAACTCTACCAGTTGAATTTGCTCACTCTTTTGAGTCTCCGCACAATATAAACTACTTACAATTATCACAATGCCCACAGCGCATTCCTTGAGCATCTTTTTTAAAACCAAAGGCCTGAAGGATAAATTGCCAACGACAAGTTTTGATTGTTAGATATTTTTGCATTGCTAGAGGAATTTGTTGCTGAGTTTGCTGGAGTTTTTGCCAAGCTTGGGGATTGAATTTGGCTTGGCGCTGGTAGGTGAAAGGGTCTGTCCAAGTTAATGCTCCAAGGCTGTGGAGTAGTCCGAGGGCGATCGCCCCATCAGGATTTCCCCTGATTACCTCAGAAATAGAACCTGCAAGGGGTAACTTTTGAGCTAATTTTGCCGCTTTTTGGTACTGCTTTTGAGTTTGGGTAGCAAAAAATTCTTGGCGTTGTTTATCGCTCGGCTCCAGCCAGCCTGTGGGTTCACTAACAAGAGTTAAAGCTTGGGCGGGTTGACCATCCCTACCACCCCGGCCTACTTCTTGAATATATTCCGAAAGGAGTTGGGGGGCTTGATAATGCACTACCCAGCGGACATCAGGCTTGTTGATCCCCATTCCAAAGGCACTGGTACAAACTACAAACTGAATTTGATCCGTCAGCCATTGCTGTTCGATTGCCCGGCGTTGAGATGCTCCTAATCCGGCATGATAAGCTGCGGCCTTGTAACCCCCATCCTGACACCACTGGCTAATCTCTTCACTATCCCGGCGAGAACGGACGTAGACTAATCCCGATCGCTGACCTTGAGACTGGATAAATTTCCGCATTTTTTCCTTTCTTCCCCTTGGTGTCCAGAGGGTTTGGATTTGCAGATGGAGATTAGGGCGGTAGGGATTGAGGAGAAATTCTTGAGGCTGCCGGAGTCCTAGGACTTGTTTGAGTTGGGCTTGGGCATTGGGATCGGCCGTGGCGGTGAAGGCGGCGATCGCCAAGGATTTCTGGGATGGTTTTTGAGCTAAAAGGGTCGATCGGACAGCCCCCAAACGTCGGTAAGCGGGACGAAAAGTATCTCCCCACTGGACTAAGCAGTGGGCCTCATCAAGAATTAAACCATTGATAATTACTTGGGGTTGGCTCAGGATTTCCCAAACTTTCTGGCTTAGTAAAGTTTCTGGAGAAAGATAGAGGAGGCGTAATTTTTGCTGGCTCAGAGCTTGGTAAGTTTGTTGCTTTTGCTGGCTAGACAGTTCACTATGCAGAGTGGCCGCTGGTAGAGATTTTGCCCGGAGTTCTTGGACTTGATTTTCCATCAGTGCCACTAGGGGAGAAATTACCAAGGTTAGACCCGTTTGCAATAGGGCAGGCAACTGAAAACAAAGAGATTTACCACCCCCCGTAGGCATGACAATCAAAGCATCTTGCCCAGAAATCAAACTCTGGATCACCTCTCTTTGGGGCGATCTCAACTGGTCGTAACCCCAATATTTTTGTAATGCCTCCCGCACCTGTGCTTCAGAGTTGATTTCCGGCATAGCTCCCTCCTGTCACCCTATTTAGCAGACTTTTGGAAATTAAAGAATAATTCGCTGGAGGTAATTCCGGCCTTACTGCCATAACTAGTAAAGCTAAGGGTTTCTAAGTTGCCGAGGAAGGGTTCTAGGGGAACTTCTAGGAAGCGAAGTAAAGGAAACTGAGATTCTAGCCAAGGGCGGGCGGTTGGCCAATCCAAGTAAATATAACCTTGATTGGGAATGGCTAAGGGAGCGATTGCTTCTTGAAATTGTTTATTTTTAGTTAAAGGTTGGCTACCTATACCTAAGGCTGCTCCCATGACCCCAATATCAGAGGCAAAGATTTCATGATTTCCAACCTGGCCATGAACTCCCCGGACTAGGGTATCAACATCTTTCAAGCCTTGTTTATTAGTCTCAGTTTGTAGCTGTGTCCAGAGGGTGACTGGTTGCTTGGCTAATTTTAGGGGAGTGATACTAAAACCTTGTTTCATGGCTAATTGGTCAAGATGGGCGATCGCTGTTTGAGCTTGAGGACTAGTTCTGTCCGTAACAAAGAGCCATTTACCTGAATTTGCACCGGAATCTTGACTGGGCAACCAACCCAAGGAATAGTCTCCCGTCAACCAAGGCAAAATATCCTGCGAAAAATCTATTTGTAATTCCTGATCTACTTTCTCTAATAAACTACCTAGCCCAGTGGCTAATAAATTAGATTCCCTAGATTCATCATACTTATCTGTTGTAGTTATATATTTAGTTAGGAAACTTTCGAGGTTTGTCCCACTAATTGCTAAACCACTACTCGCAGGAAGATAGTCTGTAGCTGGATTGGTGGTAATTAGATTTGGGGACTGTACCTGAGGGTCTGGATTGCTATCTGGATCATTATCTAGACTAGTTTCTGGATTCCCCGTGATCAGAGCAGTCTTGGCAACTAAACCCTGATTCTGGGGAGAGAGGGCGATCGCTAAACTGGCAAAGGGTGGCTCTTGGGTGAGTTCTCCATGTTTGCCTAGCCAAGCCGTTACAGCCGGGAGATTAATAAATCCCCAACCTAGCCCAGATTGATCAAGACTTCCCCTAGTTTGCTGATAGCTCGGAGAATTGGCTAAACTCAAATCTAATGCCTGAGCATTATTAATAGCTTGACGGAGAACCTGAGGATGGTTAGCCATCAAGACAAAGCGACCGCTCACCACCGTACTGACAAAGGTACTAGCTAAATTACTAGGAGCAGGATTCCTCTCCACTCCCTTGTTACTATCTACGACATCACTCCTAGCTGCATCAACTAAATTTTCTGGATTAGCTACTTGGGGATAGATAAGTTGAGTTCCTTTGTAGGGAGCAAAGGCCAATTCTGTGCCGGCAATTAGCTTCTGAGCAAGCCATGTCTGCAAAAACTGTCGACTTTTTGCCTCATCTTTAGTAGTAGCAATTAATAAATAACCCGGTTGTACCCCATTACTAGCTTCATGATCAAAATCCAAATCTGTAACTGCTAGAGTAATCTCTGACCCCAGCCAAGGTTGAATATCTTTTTTATAGTCTAAATTTTGCTTGCCTAAAAAAACCTTGAGAGCCTTTTCTACTTGGGGTTGGCTTTGTGTCCAGCTAGTCAGGAAAGAAACCACCAAGGGAGCTTGCTTAGAGATGAATGTCACGCCCTGGGAAGTAGTTTTTCCTGAGTCATCGGAGAGGAAATTGCCCCCACAACCAGTCAGGAGGAACAGAGCGATCGCCACCAAAGCTGAAACCAAGCGTTGCTTCATAAGATATCTGAACCCCAAGTTATTAGATCCCAAGTAACTAAAGCTAAGAAAATACTTTTTTCTTTATTCTTTAGTCTACCGTAAAGTCAACCTTGATTTGGCACAAGCTAGAACTCCCAAATTAACCTGTAAATTAACCCCCAAATTAAATAGCTTTGCGTTCCCCCATGGTGTATTCATGCCATAGTTTTGCTAGTTCTAAGGCTCGATCGTGCCATCCTTCCTCAATGTGGTACATGCGCCGGGGTCTCCCCCGACTAGCTACTTTTTTCCATTCCCCAGAAATAACCCCGTTATCTTCTAGAAACTTCAAGGAGCCATACAAAACCGTGTCAGAAATTCGATAGGTCATATATTTACGCTCTAAATGCTCGATCATTTCTGTACCATAGGATTCTCCCTTGACTAAAACAGCCAAGACGTAGCACACTGCCAGTTCCCGATTAAGGTAATTTGGAGGCGGGTTCTCAAAAAACTGATAGATATCATCAAATTTCATTACAATCACCTAAATGGCATACTCTTCATAATCAGTAGTGTGCTGCCCCTGAAATTTCCCTGATACTGATTTAAGGACTCCCTAAATTCATTAATATTCGGGCAAATAATTTTGCTCCTAGTCATGGTATTTGCAGTCTGGTTCTTAGATGGCTATCTATCCCTGCATAGCTAGCAATTCTCATTTTAAATCGTAAGTGGGTTGAGTATAGCAAAACCTAACTTAGCCTCTACTTTTATTGGGTTTCCTTACCTTAACCCAACCTACAAAACCTGAAATCTAGCCCGAAAAACCCTTCTTGATGGAGCAAGTTTTCCTAAGGAGAATTGCTACTGCATAGCCCTTAAAGGGAGTAGATGCGAATTGCTATGCTAATCTTTTAGAGATATTACGGCTAAATCACGATTGATTCACTCTCTTAGTTAAACTATAGTAATCCTAAAGGATTCCACCCGCTGTCGGGTAAATTCATTTACCAGAAGTAATTTGATCTAGCAAATGATTTAGGATTGCTATATATAGTTAAAACCTAAAGCTAAAAAATATTGCCACCTTTAATATAATCATCGATTTTTACACAATTTCCGCCTAAGTTATGTCAGAACAGCCAGATGTTTCACCTATTCCCTCTAATCTCAAACAAATTTCCCAGTCTCTCCGGTTTACGGGCTGGGGTGCTTTTTGGACACAACTAGTCCTAGGGGTAATTTCTTCGGTTATTTTATTGCTCTATGCCTTTTCTAGCAGCACCTCAAATCGGGGAGCAGAGGTAGGCCAAGGGACTAGTTTTGGGATTTTCTTTGCCATTTCGGGGTTAGTTACTTTAGGGATGAGTATTTATTGGGCATTTCGCTATACTCGCCTAAGCAAACAACTTACAGACCCGATCGCTAACCTGCGGCCTAGTAAGATGGATACGATCAAGGCTGTCCGTATTGGCATAGTTGTTAATCTAACAGGAATGCTTCTAACTTTGGTGGGGGCACAAGCAATCATCGGTAGTACCCTAGCTCGATCGCTTTCTCAACAGCCCGGTACTTTTATCCCCGGCGGCACAGTGCAGTTTATCCAACCCCTAGATTTATTTGTAGTACAGGCAAATACCAATACTATCTTTGCCCACTTTGTTGGGGTGGTGGCAGCCTTGTGGCTCCTGACTCGCTTGTACAAATAAGTTATCAACACCTTGATTAGAAATCAACAATAATCAATACAGTATATCTTTAACGAAATACCGTATATTCACTTAGGTGAATATCATAACACATAATTAAGCTGGAAGAAAAAACTTTCATCTATTTTCTTGATTTAATTTTTTTAGCTAAATATTAATTTAATAATTGTGCTCAAGAATGTTGTAAAGTATAATACAAATATTAGGAAATCATCCTTAAGAACTGATTTTTAGGGTAATTTAATTTTTAGGGTAATTTAAGTTTAAATAATTGATAAAAAATATAGATAGGTAATTTTAGGGATACTGTTAAAACCAATCTAAAGAGATATTCCTCAGGTCAATTTAAACTCTAATTCTTCCTAGGGCAAAGTAGTTGTTCTATAACTTCATAAGGTTGCAAAAAGGGTATGGAAGAATTGACCTTTAATGAATATCAACTCATCAATAACCCAGATTGTAGTAGCTGTTACATTACGCATCAAGCCTCCTTAGCTTGGAATCCTCTGGTGGCTACGATCGCTTTGCGAATCCGGCAATCCCTAGAGCTGCCCCAGATTTTGCAAGCCACTGCCGATGAAGTGCATCAATATCTTAAGTGCGATCGAGTTGTGCTTTATCAATTTGCCCCAGATTGGAGTGGTCGGATTGCGGTGGAGTCAGTATCTGATCTCCAGTGGTCTTTGCTCGATCGAGTCATCCAAGATCCTTGCTTTAATAAAGATTGGCTCAAACCTTATCAAGAAGGTTGGTTTGCTTCAATTTCCAATGTTGCCACGGCTAATCTCACCCCCTGCTATCGAGAATTTTTAGAACAGTTGCAGGTTAAATCTAATTTAGTACTTCCCATATTACATGAATCTCAATTATGGGGTTTGCTAATTGCCCACCATTGCAACACTCCTCAACCATGGGAACCAGAAGCAATTAAGGGATTACAACAGATTGCTGTTCACCTGGGTATTGCTATCCATCAAGCCTCCTTGTTAGATCAACTCCAGATAGCAAAAACGTCTCTGGAAGCCCAAGTAGCTAGCCGAACTTTTGAACTAGAGCAAACTAATCAACAATTATTAGTAAAGGCTAATGAGTGCAAGCTAGGGGAGAAAGCTTCTCAGGAACAAGCTGCTATTCTCAGTAGTTTCTATAACTCCTCGCCGTTGATGATGGGTGTGGTGGAGCTGTCTGACTGTGATATTCTGCACATTTCCGATAACTTAGCTACTGCAAATTTCATGCATGTCAATGCTGATGATCTAGTTAATGCTTGGGCAAGCGAACTGGGCATGACTAGGGACTCTATAGAAATATGGCTGCATAATTACCACACCAGTCAAGAGCAACAGCGACCTGTTCAGTTTGAGTATGCCCACATAATGGGGACAGAAATTTATTGGTTGTTGGTGACAGTTTC
>JANMHD010000568.1:0-2463 GCA_031374985.1 Coleofasciculaceae cyanobacterium OTE_70_metabat_329
TAACTAGGAGAGCGATCGCTAAAGTAGGAAGAATAATTCTCCCCAATCCTTCTACTTTTTTTTCTTGCCATTCTATCCATCCTCCCGCTAATTCTATGGCCACTAAAATTCCAATACCCACTACCCCAATTAAACACCCTATTACTACCTTCAACCAAAGACTAATTCCCCAGTTCCAACCATAAGCTCCAGGGCTAGTGCGTTCAATTTGCAAAGTTACCCAGCAAATTATCAAAGAAACTAAATACAAAGTTCCGACTAGCACTAACTTTTGATTCGCAGCTAAAAGTTGTTTTTCCCGCCTTCTAATTATTAAAGCCACCACTATCGCTAGAGGTAGCCAAACTACTAACCAACTGGCAAGAAAAACTAAAATCTTTAGTGGTGATGGAAAAGCTGCCAGTGCCAAGAGCCACTGGTCAGCATTTAGAATTAAAAACATCGTTATTTCTGGTCTGAGGATTAGGAAAAATTACCAAGAAAGGGCTTAATCTGGGGTCAGATTCTATTCTAGATCTTGATCACTGCCGATCTGTTTTAGGTGAATATGTTTGTAGCCAAGTTTAATTTCAAACTCATCCCCTTGCTTGAGCCCCATTTCTTTGGTATAGGTAGCTCCAATGACAATTTGCCCATTTGCATGGACACTAACTCGATAGGTTGGTTCCCGACCCCGTCCATCTTTTGCCCCTTCTGGATCGAGGGGAACTCCTTTAGCACCAAGAACTGCATCATAAAAGTCAGTTAAATTTACTCTAGTTTGACCATCTTTGGTTTGAGTATAATAGCCACAGCGTTTTGCTGTTTCTCTACGAGGGAGGTGAGAAAGCTCTTTAACTTTTTGCAGTAGTGCCTTTCCCGTTAAGGGAGCAATTGTAGTTTCCGACATAAACTTAGTAAACCTCCTAATTATCCTAGTTAATAGACTAACCAGCCAGTTAACATTTTCTGGTATCTATCATAATAGAAATATAACTCTAAAGACTACTTATTTATCAAGTATATTACTAAAATTAAAATATTTTTATTGAGACAATCCTATTTGATTATCGGTTAGATTCGTAATATTCTAAGATTTACAAGTTTTACTCCTACAAAAATGGTACTTCTACACCATTGAGTATTGATGTAAAAAAATATTTTTCCTATTGATTTTCATTTTGTTCATTTGATAATTACTAAGAATTAACTGTTGTTTTTGAGCTAGTCTAAGATTTTTTTAGAAATATCAATCTCAAAAGAGTTATAAAAATTGTGAAAAGTGCATTTTGGGGTCAGGGTTTCAAAATCTCTAAAATTTGCTAATCATTTAGGATTGCTATATGGTAAGTAGAATAGATTAGGAAATTCCCTTAAATAAAAAATAAAAAATATTCAGTCCTACATTAACTATAAAAATAAACCCATGGAAGTCCAGTTTCAAGTAATTCGCCAGCAGCAAAATAGCCAATCCCGGATTGAGAGCTATCAATTAGATGTAGAACCGGGAAATACTATTCTTGACTGCCTGAATCGAATTAAATGGGAGTTAGATGGAACTTTAGCTTTTCGGAAAAACTGCCGGAATACTATTTGTGGTAGTTGTGGGATGAGAATTAACGGGAGAGCAACTCTGGCCTGTAAAGAAAATATTGCTGGAGAGCTGGCAAGATGTGGGACTAATAGCCAAACCGGGCTACCAGAAATAACGATCGCTCCCTTAGGAAATCTACCTGTTGTTAAAGATCTAATTGTAGATATGCAAAATTTTTGGCAGCACCTAGAGGCGATCGATCCTTATGTTAGTACTGGTGCTAGGCAAATTCCAGAGCGGGAATTCCTTCAGACTCCAAGCGAGCGATCGCAATTAGAGGAGACTGGCAACTGCATTATGTGTGGGGCTTGCTATTCTGACTGTAATGCCCTACAGGTTAACCCAGACTTCGTAGGTCCCCATGCCCTAGCTAAGGCTTATCGGATGATTGCCGATCAGAGGGATGGAGAGACTACCAGCCGCTTAGAAAATCAAAATTCAGGGGATGGGGTGTGGGGTTGTACTCGCTGTTATATGTGTAATACGGTTTGTCCGATGGGGGTGAACCCGATGGATCAAATTACTAAAATCAAACAGGAAATTCTGGCTCAAACCCATGCAGAGCCAAGCCGGGCGATCCGACACCGCCAGACTCTGGTGGAATTAGTCAAAGATGGGGGCTGGATTGATGAGCGTAAGTTTGGGCTAAAGGTCATGGGTAATTCCTTTCGAGATTGGTCAGGATTACTAAGTTTAGGTCCTCTGGGTTTAAGAATGCTGGTTAGAGGGAAGTTCCCCTTATTCTTTGAGGCTTCTGAGGGAGCTGAGGAGGTGCGATCGCTTATAGAGGCAGTGGAAACCTTGGAAACCTTACAAAAAACATCCGAATCTCTAGAGGATAAAACAATTCTTGCTCAAATATAGTTAACGTGAATTCGGGATAAGAAATA
>JANMHD010000056.1:0-20845 GCA_031374985.1 Coleofasciculaceae cyanobacterium OTE_70_metabat_329
TATAGAGTTAAACTACTATTATCAATAGTCCCCAAAACCTACTAGATACTATGATAAATACCATGCAATATATCTGTGATGAAGCAGGACAAAAAATTGCAGTTGTTGTCCCGATCGATCTCTGGCAAGAAATCATGTCAGAAAAAGAAACTGCTTATCTTCTCAGCAACCCAACCATGAAAGAAAGACTCCTCACCGCGAAAAATCGCCAGAACGGAATTTCCTTGGAAGAAGCCTGTGAAAAGCTTGGAATTTGATGCAAATGCTTTTGATGATTTGGCTTGGTGGGTTGAGAACGATCGCAAAAAAGCATTAAAAATTATTAAACTGATCTGTAAAAAAAAGAATAAATATGACTAATGTCAAGGCAAATAATTTATCTACTCCAACCTCTAGGTTGATGGTGCAAGGCGATCGCCTCAATGCCAATATCGATCGCCTAGGTAAAATTGGCCAACAAGCGTCTGGTTCCATCTGTCGTCTGGCTTTCACCCCCGAAGATCTGCAAGCTCGTTACCTAGTGCAACAATGGATGATCGCTGCTGGAATGACAGTCCGTACCGATGCTGCCGGGAACTTGATCGGCACCTATGCCGGGAATATTCCTAACGCTCCTAGCCTAACTACCGGATCTCATATTGACACCGTACCGTCGGGAGGAAAATTTGATGGAGTACTAGGAGTATTAGCCGGAATTGAAGTAGTTAATACCCTCCGGGAGAATAACCTAAGGTTGAACCATGCGATCGAAGTTATTGTCTTCACCGATGAAGAAAGTACCATGATTGGCAGTCAAGCGATCGCTGGCACAGTTCTATTAAACTCCCCAGAACGCTACCAACCCAAATCCAACGATTCAATTCAAACATGCCTAGAAAATATGGGCGGAAATTGGGATGCCCTAGCCACAGCCAAGAGAAATCCCTCGGATATTGCTGCCTTCTTGGAACTCCACGTAGAACAAGGAGCAGTCCTCGAAAAATCTGGATGTGAAATTGGTATTGTTCAAGGAGTTGTGGGAATGCGCCGTAATAAGATTACAATCCTTGGTCAGGCAAATCATGCCGGAACTACTCCCATGAATGAACGACAGGATGCCCTCGTAGCCGCAGCCCAAGTAATCCTCTCGGTACGGAATATTGCAAAAAAAATGCCTAGTAATCCTGTAGCTACTGTGGGCTATCTGACAGTAGAACCCAATTCTGTGAACAGTGTAGCGGGCAGAGTCGAGCTTGCTGTAGATATGCGAGATCTTTCTCAAACTTGTCTAGATGAAATGGTAGAGCAATTACAAGAAGACTTAAATTTTATTGCCAGAGATACCAATACTAAAATTACCCAAACCCCCATCCTCTGGGTCGAACCTACCCCGGCTGCTGGGCATACCCAAGCAATTATTGAATCCGTCTGTCAAAGTTTAGGCCTAAGTTACTGCGCTCTTCCCAGTCGTGCCGGCCATGACGCTATGGAAATCGGACGAATTACAGACATGGGGATGATTTTTGTCCCCAGTTTGGCTGGTGTCAGCCACTCAGAAGCGGAGTACACCTCCTCAGCCCAATGCACCTATGGAACCAATGTCTTACTCCACACATTTTTAGAGTTGGATAATTACTATAGCAATCCCAAATAATCCGGGACTTACGCAAAGGGCGCAAATCTAGCAGGGGCAAAAGGTCTTACGCCTTTACCTACTATCATCTAAGTTTTAGAGCATCACAATTTGTAAAAGATTTCCTCATCTTCAAGCAGAGATTTTTCCACTTTGCACCAATTCTGGTTTATTCTTTTAGCAATATCAAGCTAAAAGTGATAGGGAGCGGGTATGAGTAATGAGTTTACAAAGCATTTACAGCAGGGCAAATTAGCAGATGCTCTGACGGTAGCTTTAACTAAATCGATCGAGCTAGAAATCACCACTTGGATTGCTGTCCCCGACTCTCCTACTCCTGAAATAGGGGAATGTTTGCATACCAAAATTAATATCATTGATGGTGAAATTGATAACCAAATTGGGAGCCGCTGTTTAGATCAGGGTAGCTATGGCGAACTCCAAGATTTTCATCAATCACAAGTTCAGTACAGCAGTCAGCTAATTCAACAAAATCTGGAAACCCTCCAGCAACTATTAGTTATCATGGCAGGAACCTACAATCAAGTTACGCCCTGATCTAAAAAATAGCAATTATCTAATAAAAATCCAAGGGAAGCAGACCTATGGCATCTAGCGAAGACTTCAAAAAATATATCCAAGCAGGCAAATTGACAGAGGCTCTTGCCCTAGCCATGGGTGCTGCGGTGAAGTTGCAGATCACAACCCGGGTACTAGGAGATGAAGATATGGCCACTGGGAGTGATTCTCAGCCCGGAGAAAGAATCCGTACCCAAATTAACATGGTGGAAGGGCAAATCACCAACGAAATTGGCGAGCAATTCACTGGAAAAAATCCCTATAAAGACCTCAAGAAAGTTCATCTAGAGCAGGTAAAAGAAGGGGCAAAAACTATTCAAAATAACTTGAAGAGCCTCCAAAAATTATTTCGGCTATTGGTGGCCATGCGGCAGCAAAATCTCTTGGAGGTTACGCCGATCGATGTCACTCCTGAATTAAAGACCGGGGTAGAGCAGAATATTCTCCTGCCTCCCATCGGTGGCTATGAAGCTAGTGGCTATGAAGCTATCGCTACCAGTCCAGAGTCGGTAACTACTGCTGCCTACGATATAGAAGCAGCAATGCCCTTGTCTGATGCTTCAACGGATTATGCTGGCTCAGAAGATATAACAGCTTCAGAAAATTTAGCATCTGTCCCAGAATTAAATTCAAACTTAGCTGATGAAGAATTTAAAGAATCTGAAAAAGAATCTGAAAAAGATGATCTTGATCCCCTAGTTAAATATGGTCTTTTAGCTACTGCTGGGGCTGCTACAGTTGCTACAGCGGCGGCCATTGCCGGAACTACTAAGGCTGAGACTGGTGAACTAAGGGGGCGATCGGTTGACCATGAATCCCTTGCAGACCTAGAACCTGAGAATGAACCTGAGGATGAACCTGAAGATGAATTTGATGATGAAGACCGGGGAGATGCCACAGTAATCCAACTTTCCACTGTTGCTTACTCCTCTTCTGCTACTTATGTGCCTATCCAACCTCTAGTTGTGCCAGATACTTCCCTCATTGGGGAGATGTCCAATCCTGATGCTGCCGAAGAAATTATTCCAGATTTGAGCCACGAAGATTGGGAAGATTTTGGAGAGAATTTACCCGTAGAAACGGTGAGCCAAATGCCCCATAATGCAGTAGAAGTAATGGCAGCAACCCTCGATGCCACTCAACCAGAATTATTGACAACTGTTGCCACTCCCCCAGAAGAGGAAAATTTAGAGGAAGAGTTTACCCTAGAAGCGATGGGGAATGAACCTTTAGATTCCCATGAAGATAGGGATAAAGAATCTATATCCTTCTCAACTGGGGATGAAAACCTATTGGAGGAAGACTGGGATGGTTTGGAATTATCCCCTCTAAGTTCTACTGAGCTTTCTTCCTTTGCAGATACCCAAGAAGCAGCTTGGGATGAGGATTGGGAAGATGAACCCGAAGCGATCGATCTTTCTAGACAAATGCCCCCCGCCCCGCCCATAGTTATGGGTTACTCCGGTGATGATGACTTAGATATGGATATTTCCGATCCAGTCGATATGGATGATTCTAGTTGGGATGATGTGGAGGAAGAATTTAAGTATGTCTCTTCTCCTACCGGGAAGGAATCTAGGTATGACAATTTAGATCAGGCATTAGATCGTGATTTAGATAGTAATTTATTAGATAATGATTTACTAGATGACGATCTAGATGAGGATTTTGAGATTATTGGAGAAATCACAGATACTTCTAGCTCTACCTCTAATCCCTTTGCCGCAGCATCTGATTCTATGGCATCAGATATGGAAGATATTTTTGGAGATTTAGATGAAAATTTACTGCTAAGTCATAACTCAATACGATCGACAGTAGACTCAGCTGTAGAGGATGATTTTGCTGATTTTGATTTTGATGAGGAGCCATCCTCACCTCATAAATAGAGTTTTTATAGCCAAGTTGATAGCTGAATTAACAGCTAAATTAACTAAATTAAGTACCTACAAGAGAATTATTTAGGAGTTTAGGCTCATGCCCGATCGCCCCCAGAAATATCAAGCTCAGAAACATCAAAAACGAGAAAACTTCACCCCAATAAATAGTTTTTTGCAATCTTTGGCAGACATTTTGCCAGAAATTACTGCCCTAGAGGTAAGTACGATCGTAGTGGAAGAAATTACTCCTAATAAATTTATACCCCGCCAAGTTTATCGTGAGCTTTATCCTATTTCCCAAGGTTTTCTAGAAAATACTGGCATCCATGAATCTTTAATCGATCGCTATCTTCAACTCCACCGGACTCTACTCCTCAAATATATTTCCCTAGTAGCAACACCCCAATCATCTCTTTATAGCTCAGAGTTAATAGAGGCAGTGAATGAGAGTTATCATCTCCTAGGCAACTCCAGTAATGATTCTAAGGAAAGCCCTATCCAATTGCCAGATCCCACAGATTCCAGAGAAACAGAACAGCTAGAGCAACTTTTAAGTAATCCTAACTTTCTTCGTTGTCTGAGAAAATTGGGGGAATTCAAAGCAATTCTAGACCAAGGCAATTATCGATTGCAGAAAAAATTAGAACCTAACTTAGCAGAAATGCTCACGGAAGTAATCTATGCTCGGACAGTAGTGCAATTAGATGGTGATGTGCTTAATTCCTACAACAAAAAGTTATTTCAACATCCCCAACAGCAGGCAATTTTACAAATTCATCAAGACGGAGTAAATGCTTCTCAACAGTATTGGCAAGGCTTATTAGAATTTATAATTCATCTAACCCAACGGGCATTTCCTAAGGCTATTAGCAAGGGCAAATAATTTAATTTTTATGGCACGAACTAGCACCCGGACTATCAACTTAGAAAAATATATTGAATTTCCGCCCACCCAAGGAATAAGTGACTTCTCTGGAATCAATTTCCATTTCAACTCCCAAATCATTGCGAAGATACATCAGGCAAAACAAAAAGGGCATCGATTGCATATTTCTAAACAATTCCAAACTCAACTCCGCTGCTGCTCTCTTCTAGGCCAAGAAAGTTATTTTCAATCAGGCTTGAGTATCTGCACTTATTACCAACAGGAAGGCTTTGAGGAGCCAGTAATTAAAAGTTTGCTTTCCCCGGATGGTGATATACTCCATCAAGTTTCTGGCCATTTTCTTAATCAATCTCAGCTTTGCCATGAAATTACATCTGCTCACCACTGGCTATTGCCACAACTCACTCGATCGCTGACTTGGCAACGAACAAGATTAGGAGATATGCTGGCTTGGTCGATCGCAATTCTTCTAATTCTTAGCTTATTTCTAGCCTATCCCCAAGGCATTACTGCAAATATTCTGGCTTGGGGCATCGTGATATTAGTGATCTGGGTACTCCAAAAGCTGCTCCGGTTTATTTTTAGTTTTGGGGCAAAAAGTCTAGACGAGTGGGCGATCGCTCAATTTCTTTCCCTGAGTAGTTCTCCCCAACCGGGCCAACAAAAAATGGCCAGATTCTTCCTTCAATATCTTGTGGTGTAAGATGAACCTATTCAACCAGAGATATCCGCCGCAGATTCCGTATTACCCGCCTCTAACTTTTTCAGGATTTTAGGCTTGAGTTTTTCAAATTCCTGCATCAAAAACTTCTTACTCTTCTGGGGTTGAGGCGGAGCATGGAAACCTTCACTATTGCGAGTCCAGTCCTTGAGTAGCTGGCACTGAGCCGGCTTGATAGTAGATTTCATCACATTAATACAAGGCTGAGTATCTTCGATTGCAAAAAAGAGAATGCGATAGTTTCCCCGTTCCCCCAACATGGCTGTAGTTTGGATACCAATAGTCGTTTTTAGATCTAAATAACAAGGCAGCCAGCGAATGCCGTAGAGGGGATTATAAAGGGCGGTAATCCACAAAACCATTGGGTGGGGTGAGGGCAGAAATAAAAATTGATTGTAGCGAGTACTGGATTGGCGATTTCTGATATCTTGGCGATCGAGCATCACCCAAAGGGTAGGAGCAGTTTCATGCTTAGTTTTCAGCACATGGGGAAATACAATTTTTGCCTTGGGTTTATCCTTCGGCCACGTAGCCAAACGACAAGCTTCATCAAGATCATTAATTTGAGTTTCTTTAGCGACAGTATTAGATATGGGGAGTTTATCTAAGGCTTTACCAATTCTTTGGCCTAAGCTCCTGCTATTGCCAAAGCGCTCCTCTAGGGGCTGAATAGCCGCAATAATTTCTTCCACACTCTGGGGACGATCCTCAGGCTGCTTTTCTAGACAACTCATGATTAGAGATTCTAGGGCTTTAGGAATTTTCAAGCTCGAACTAATAGACTCAAAAGTCCGGGGACGCTGGTCATGATGAGCCCTGTACCAGCCACCAAAAGTATGGGTTTCTGGCATAATTGGCATAGTCCCAGTCAACATTTCAAACATCATAATGCCCAGACTATAAATATCTGCACAGTTATTTAACTCTTCCTTGCCCTCCATCTGTTCTGGAGAACAATAGGAAAGAGTTCCCATAAAAGAATGAGTTTGCTCCCCATCAGATTGCATTAACTTGGCAATCCCAAAGTCTAAAATCTTTACTAGTTCGCCTAGGGAAGGATCTTGCAGCACCAAAATATTGCTAGGTTTAATATCTCGATGAATGATCGGAATAAGAGAGCCATCTACAGGAATACCTTTATGGGCGCACTGGAGACCCAAACAAATTTGGCGTGTCACTCCTAAAAATCTGCCTAGAGGCATAGTCTGGGGGCGAATAACTTCACTGAGAGATTCTCCTTGGAGAAATTCCATCACATAGAAAGGAATATCACTATCATCCACACCGTAGTCTCTGACTTGAACAATATGAATACTTTTTTCTCCTAACAAAGCACAGATAGTGGCTTCTTGCTCAAAGCGATCGCGCATTTTACTATTCAACAGAGCTTGGGAAAGAAACTTAACAGCTACGGTGACACCACCAAGAAGGCGATCTTTGGCCAGGTAAACCCTACCCATAGCTCCTTTCCCTACCAGTTCTTGAAGGTGGTAGCGGTTGGCAAGTAAGCGTCCGGTGTTAGGATCATTTGACATAATTCAGTGTTCAGTGGGGAGAGCAGCCTAGAATAGACAAGTTAATAGAAGATAAGTAGATAAAAAGATATTCCTAGTTTACTTGATTAATTTAGTTAGGCAGCTGATATTTACAAGGTTTTAAATAATTAATCTAGTTATGGCGTTCCATAGTTACTTCCATCGTACTGGTTAAGTAATGACCAGCCATAATTGAGCTAGATAAATAATAGATATTAGAATCGATCTGTTGACTAACGTCAAAGCCGGTACGTCTTTGTTTATCTCCTAAAACCCAGTAGCGTTGGACGATCGACTTCATGGCGATCCAGCCTTCTCCTTCCACCCGACCCAGATCACTATGCTGAAGAACAAAAGTGTACTGGCGTTCATTGTCCAATCTACCTCGATATTGTAGGGAAATATCTGGGCGATCGCCATCTGGGAATACTAATTTTGTCACCATAGTAAACCAGTTTTCTCGACTCCACGCCACTATAGTTTTGCCTTCTACTGGAATTGCTGCCTGGTCTCGGTCTAGCCAATGCCCTGATAAAGACCATTTTCCTGACTCCATTAAAAAGGTGTGTTCCATTTATCACCCCTCCCTAGGTTTCCCTCGGTGCTGGAATCCCCCCTTGGGGTTGTATATTTCTCCTAGCAGGACAGAACCCTGCGCCCCTGTGACTTGAGATAGATTGCCGGGAATCTGCTGCTGTCGCCAGTAAGCTAAAACGGCAAAGGCGATCGCTTCTTTGAAATCTGCACTAATACCAAATTCATCAGTAGTTAATACTTCTGCCTGATCTAAATTTACCCTTAAACGTTCTCGCAAGTAAAGGTTTCTACTACCACCGCCGCATAATAAAACTTGTTGAGGAATTTTAGGCAAGAATTGCCGGTAACTTTGGGCGATCGATAGTGCCGTTAACTCTGTCAGAGTTGCTAAAATATCAGCTTGACTTAATTCATATTCAGCAGCATCTCTAAGGCATTGCTCTAGGTAATCTCGGCTAAATAATTCCCGGCCTGTAGATTTAGGAGGCGGTTGATAAAAAAAATCGGCGGCTAACCATTGCTGGACTAAGGGTTGGCAGATTGTTCCCGTGGCAGCCCAAGCTCCGTTAGCATCGTAGGTTTGCTGCCCTTGGGTGAATTTATCTACTGCCATATCTAATAGGGCATTGCCGGGGCCAGTGTCCCAGCCGGTGATTTTTTCTAGCCAATGGGGAGATTTCTTGGCTGGCAGGTAGGTAAGATTGCCAATCCCCCCAATATTTTGAATAGTTCGATCGCATTCCTGATCTGCCAAGAGACAAGCATCAATTTTGGAGACTAGGGGCGCTCCCTGACCCCCGGCGGCTATATCTGCTGCTCGAAAGTTATTAATAGTGGTGATCCCGGTGCGATCGGCCATCAAAGCTCCCCGACCCAGTTGCAGGCTATAGCCTAGATGTTGAGATGGAGGTATTTCTAAGAGATCCCCCAACCCCCTTAAAAAGGGGGCTTTAGAACCTTCAGTTCCCTCCTCTTGAAGGAAAGGTTCATAATTTCCAGTCCCTCCCTTTTTAAGGGGGACTAGGGGGTATCTCTTTTCAGATGGAGGTAGATGATAGACAGTTTGACCGTGGGAACCAATTAGTTCTGCTTTGGGTTGATTTTTTTGGATTTGTTGGGCAGCATGGGCAAAGGCAAGGGCGATCGACTCATCAAGGGCAGCAAATTCTGCCATAGTCAGAGCCTTCCCCGCAATTACTGCCAGAATTTCCTCTCGAAGTGCCTCTGGATAACTATAGGTTTCTCCCGCTAAAAGCTGAATCTTAAGGTCTGATTCTCCCCCAGAAATTTCTACCAAGGCAGCATCAATCCCATCTACAGAAGTGCCACTAATTAGACCAATAACTAACATAAAATTTCCTGCCAATCATTGATTACTTCGTCCCGAAGAGACGATCGCCTGCATCCCCCATGCCCGGAATAATATAGCCATGCTCATCTAACCCTTGATCTACAGCAGCAGTATAAATAGGTACATCAGGATGAATATCATGGAAATAGGCAATCCCTTCAGGGGCAGCAAGGAGGCAGACAAACTTGATAGATTTAGGCGCAGCTTCCTTGAGGCGATCGACCGCCGCCACCGCCGAATGTCCAGAGGCTAACATGGGATCCACCACCAACATATCCCGATCCTGCACATCCTTGGGTAATTTTAGATAATATTCCACCACCATCAAAGTTGTAGGTTCTCGGTACAAACCAATATGCCCAACCTTTGCAGTAGGAATTAGTTCCAACATACCATCCAACAGCCCCTGACCCGCCCGCATAATGGGGACGATTACCATATTTTTCTCTGTCCCGACGATCGGAGCATTCATTTCTGCCAAGGGAGTTTGAATTAGCTCATAGCGCAGGGGCAAATCCCTAGTCACCTCATAGGCAAGGAGCATAGCAATTTCCTTCAGCAGTCTCCGAAAATCTTGAGTATGGGTTGTCGTCTGACGAATTAGAGTTAGTTTGTGCTGGACTAGGGGGTGGTTAACTATATGTAGTAGGGGTTTGAGTCCTAATGATTGGGTCTCTGGTCGATCACTCATATTTGATAAATACTCTAGTAATTTCGATAATTTAGGACTTAGTTTGTGTAGCACAGGCAAAGGGCTTAAGCCTCTTGTTCTAGGGAAAAAACACCCTTATCTGACGGAAAAATGTTGTATTACTCTAGCAAGAGAAGTCACCCATTATCTCTTCTACTCCAAACTCTACTAAAGGCAAGGCTAATAATGTAATTTTTGCTCCGGGGGCAAAAACTTGTACTTCTTGATAGGTATTGGCTAAGGGATAGCGATAAACTTCTAGGCATTGATCACGGGTATTGACTAACCAAACTTCTGGGATGCCACTAGTAGCGTAGAGAGGAATTTTGATACTGCGATCGATCTCTAAGGTTGTATTAGACACTTCTACTAACAACAAAACATCTTCTACTTGGGGATGTCCGGCAGCGTAGAAATCTACTCGTGGACGAAGGAGGGCAATATCTGGCTGGGGTTCAGAATAATCATCTAAAATGACTGGATTTTGAACTGCAATCAAAACTTGACTCCCGAATTTTTGAGCAAACAAATAATTTAGCCGATTGACATGGGCGGCGTGCAAGCTACTAATGGGGGAAATCTGAATAATTTCTCCTTTGATTAGTTCTACTCGATCGCTCGGCTTCAAAATCCCCATTTCCCCTAGGTAATAATAATCTTGACGCTTAAATTTATGTCGAATTAGCTCTGCAACCATATAGCCTCCCTATTCCTATCGAAGGAATAACACTAATACTATTCATAGCCTTTTATTTTAAGTTACTTCTTTAGCACCACTTGCAAAATTTGCTGGGAAGTCTTGGTCTGCTCTGGACTAAATCCGGCTTCTGGAAGGTAATTAAGAAATTCTAAGTTCCCATAGCGCCCATCTAGGGTAATGGCTCGTTGAAACGCTTCTAGGGCTTGAGAACGGTTTTCTGGCCAATGGGCGATCGATAGGGCAATCAGGGGATGGGGATTAGTCGGCTCTAATTTACTTGCCTCGATCGCATTACTCACCGCCCATTCATTCTGCCCCAAACGTTCCATAGCTAGGCTGAGGTTATAATAGGCAATTTCGTTACTGGGTTTCAGGGCGATCGCCCAACTGTGAGTCGCCACAGCTTCTGATAATCTACCACTAACTAAATGAACAATTCCCAAGGCATTTAGGTTCGGGACATCAAAGGGCTGGCGGTAGAAATTTTCTGTCAGGGTTTTTGTAGCTGCATCTTCCTGTCCTGCTCGGTGTTGAGTCCAGCCAAGGATCACTCGTCCAGAGATATTTTGGGGTTCTAGGTCTACTGCTTTTTGCAGAGCTGCGATCGCCTCTGGGTATTTCTTTTGCTGTCGGTAGGCCAAACCCTGAATGCGATACTCTTCTGCCGTAACTGTCCATCCAGCTTTAGGGATTAAGATAGCAATTGCTACCACCAAAGCAATACCTATTCCTTTCCCCATGAATTCTTTACTCCTTAATTTCTTTTTGTTAGCAACTATGCTGTAGCTAAAATACTACCATTTCTGCTAGAAAGGATGTAGAGAACGCTTGCAAAAGCACAACTAAGCATAGTAATATGGCTTACTATTTGTTATAAAAGAATATTCTTTGGCTTTTCAATATATGCCCCTAGAGGCATTGCCATGCAACAACTGAAATTTATACTCAACAAGATTAGGATGCCCCAACCAACCCAAGCCGCCATCATGGTGATCGGCGGTGCTGAAGATAAAGTTCACGGCAGGCTAATCCTGCATAATTTCTTTCATCGATCTGGTGATCAAGATGCCAGAATTGCTATTATTCCCTCCGCATCTAGGGAGCCTGTAGTCATTGGCGATCGCTACACCAATATCTTTAAGGAGATGGGGGCAAAGGAAATTCGAGTCCTAGATATCCGTGATCGGGTTCAAGGAGAAGATGCTGGTTTTCTTGGCTACCTAGAGGATTGTACCGGAGTATTTCTCACCGGGGGCGATCAATTACGCCTGTGTGGATTGTTAGCAGAAACCTCCCTGATGGAAACCCTCCGCCGTCGGGTACGCTTGGGGGAATTGACCCTAGCTGGGACTAGTGCCGGGGCTGCCATAATGGGCTATCACATGATTGCCGGGGGCGGTAGTGGCGAATCTCCTAATCGGGCCTTGGTCGATCGAGCCATGGGGTTAGGTATAATCCCCGAAGTCATTGTAGATCAGCATTTCCATAATCGGAATCGTATGGGCAGATTAATGAGTGCGATCGCAGCCCACCCAGACTTACTAGGATTAGGCATTGATGAGGATACCTGTGCCTTAGTGGAGCGTAGTGGAATCATGGAAGTAATTGGCAAAGGAACCGTTACGGTGGTAGATCCCAGCAGTATGTCCTACACTAACCATGAAGGTACTGAAGCAACGGAGCCGTTAAGTCTCCATAATCTGAAAGTTCATATCCTCAATCATGGCGATCGCTACCATATTTACAAGCGTCATGTCTTACCACCAAAAGCCAATCTACCCAGTGAAACAAGTGCTTAAATTATTTTCTTGACCCTAAAGAAACTGTTCATTAGTAACAGTTTTAGTAGCACTCTAAGCAAGACACTAATTAAACACTCAAAACTATATTCAATTACCATCAAGCCCAGACTAATCTATGAAAATTCTCAAAATCCAGACGTTACGCGGTCCCAACTACTGGAGTATTAGGAGACACAAACTAATAGTCATGCGTCTTGATTTGGAAGATTTAAAAGACAAAACCTCAAGGCAGATTCCCGGCTTCTACGAAGGATTACTCCAAACTCTCCCTAGCCTAGAGGCACATTTTTGTTCCCCCGGAGTTCGGGGTGGTTTCTTGAGCAGGGTTGCTGAAGGAACCATGATGGGTCATATCATTGAGCATGTTGCCCTAGAACTACAAGAACTAGCGGGAATGCCCGTAGGTTTTGGGCGTACCAGAGAAACTAAAACCGATGGTATCTATCAGGTAGTAATTGAGTATCAAGAGGAACAGGCAGGGCGCTATGCCACTCGGGCGGCAGTACGTCTTTGCCGCAGCATTGTTGACACAGGCAGTTATCCTATAAAAGAACTAGCGCAAGATTTATTAGACCTACAGGAAATAGCTAGAGATGCTGCCTTAGGACCAAGTACAGAAACCATCGTCAAAGAAGCAGACCTCCGGGGGATTCCTTGGGTGCAACTATCGGCACGGGCAATGATTCAACTGGGTTATGGGGCTTGTCAAAAGCGAGTTCAAGCCACCTTAAGTGATTATTCTGGTATTTTGGCAGTGGAATTGGCTTGTGATAAAGAAGGAACAAAACAAATTTTGCGGGATGCCGGAGTTCCTGTACCACGAGGGTCCGTAATTCAATACCAAGAAGACCTCCAGGGGGCGATCGATGAAGTAGGGGGTTATCCCATTGTTATCAAACCCCTAGATGGTAATCATGGGCGGGGAATCACCATTGATATTAATAGCTATGCTGATGCAGAAGCTGCCTACGACATGGCAAAAAACGTTTCTAAATCAGTAATTGTGGAACGCTTTTACCAAGGGCGAGATCATCGGGTCTTAGTAATTAATGGCAAGTTAGTGGCAGTGGCTGAAAGAATTCCCGCTAGGGTAGTGGGGGATGGCCGGCTTACTATTGCAGAGTTGGTGGAAAAGACCAACCAAGATCCCAATCGGGGTGAGGGTCATGATAATGTGTTGACAAAAATTGCCCTCGATCGAGCAAGTGTTTCCCGACTCGAAAAACAAGGCCACAGCTTAGATACAATCTTACCGTTAGGAGAAGTGGCTTACCTGCGGGCTACGGCTAATCTTAGTACTGGCGGAATTGCCGTCGATCGTACCGATGATATCCATCCCGAAAACATTTGGCTCGCCCAACGAGTGGCCAAGATCATTGGCTTAGATATCATGGGTATTGATGTCGTCACTCCAGATATTACTAAACCCCTCCGAGAAGTAGATGGTGTAGTAGTGGAAGTTAATGCTGCTCCCGGGTTTCGGATGCACACTGCCCCCAGTGAAGGCAAGCCCCGGAATGTGGCAGCTCCTTTGTTAGATATGCTGTTTCCTGCTGGACAGCCCTGTCGAATTCCCATTATTGCCATTACGGGGACAAACGGCAAAACTACTACTACTCGCTTGATTGCCCATATCTATCGCCAAACTAAGTTAGTCGTTGGCTACACCACTACCGATGGTATTTACATTGATGACCACCTAGTAGAAGCAGGAGATAATACTGGGCCTCAAAGCGCCCAAGTCATCCTCCGAGATCCTACAGTGCAAGTAGCAGTGCTGGAAACTGCTAGGGGCGGGATACTCCGAGCAGGTTTGTCTTTTGCTGCCTGTGATGTGGGGGTGGTTCTAAATGTGGCTGCGGATCACTTGGGATTGGGGGATATTAATACCATTGAACAGATGGCTCATCTCAAGAGTGTGGTAGCTGAAGCAGTAACAGCTGATGGCTATGCAGTACTTAACGCTGATGACCCGATGGTAGTAGCTATGGCAGAGCGTGTTCAGGGCAAGGTAGCCTATTTCTCCATGATGGCCGATTCCCCCTTAATTAAGGTTCATGTGGGCAATGATGGGGTAGCAGCAGTTTATAAAGAAGGGGCAATTATTCTTTGTCAAGGCAGTACCCAGATAAAGGTTGCTCAAGCAGAGGATATCCCTGTCACTATGAAGGGAATGGCTCCTTTTCAGATTGCGAATGCTCTGGCGGCTACTTTGGCAGCTTATGTTCAGGGTGTAGACTTGGATACCATTCGTTTGGGCTTGACCACTTTTAAGGCTTCTGTGGAACAAACTCCGGGGCGGATGAATTTATTTGATATTCAGGATTACCACGTTTTGATTGACTATGCCCATAATTCTGCCAGCTATGAAGCTCTAGGAGGGTTTATCCGAAATTGGCAAGGGGAAAAAGTCGGGGTAGTTGGGGGGCCTGGAGATCGCCGAGATGAGGATTTAATTAACCTAGGAAAGCTATCGGCGGGGATATTCGATCGCATCATTGTTAAGGAAGATGATGATAAGCGGGGTAGAGCTAACGGTGAGGTAGCCAAATTAATTTGTACGGGGATTGCTCAAGAAAACCCCAAGATGCTCTACGAAACTATTCTTCAGGAACCTGAGGCGATCGCTAAAGCCCTCAGCCAAGCTAGTCCGGGTTGTTTGATCGTCTTCCTGCCAGAAACTGTCTCTAGGGCAATTAAATTTATTACAGATTATAGCTCTAGCATTTCTGAGGAATGATTTGAGGAATAAGTTGAGGAGTAAAAATTATGCCTAAATATATTATGTGGGGCAGCTATTGTGAAAATGTAGTTGAAAAACGTACCCCTTACCGACAGGATCATTTAGATGGATTAGCCGCCCAGAATGAACAGGGGCTTTTGCTTACGATCGGCCCCACAAAAGATGTCACCAAGGTTTTTGCCATATACAATGCCCCCGATGAAGCTACGGTGAAAAACTTGGTAGAGCGGGATCCTTACTGGAAGAATGGAATTTGGACAGAATACACTATTAAAGAATGGGTGCAAGTTTATTAATTAACCCCACTTAAAAACGGCGGCTCCCCAAGTTAGCCCTGCACCAAAACCAGCCGCTGCAATTACATCACCGGATTTTACTTTTCCAGACCTGACTGCCTCATCCAAAGCCAAAGGAATAGAAGCAGCAGAAGTGTTGCCATAATTGGCCAGATTGCTAATTATCTTAGAACGAGGGATATTTAAGCGATCGCTTACTGCATCTAATATTCTTTGGTTAGCCTGATGGAGCAAGAGCCAATCTACCTGCTCTACCGTCAGATTTGCCCGGAATAAAGCCTTCTCGATAATTTCAGGAACCTTCTGTACCGCAAATTTATATACTTCCTTACCATTCATATAAATTTTTTGATAACCTCCCTGCTGCCCTATTATGTCTGGGGTGAGGTGCTGGGGTTGGGATTGATAACCTAAGGTTAGCTCTTGGCCTTGAGTTCCATCACTACGGAGTTCAAAACCAAGGAGTTGATCCTGCTCTCTTTGCTGTAAGACCACTGCTCCGGCTCCATCTCCAAAAAGAATACAAGTTCCTCGATCGCTCCAATCCACCCACCGAGATAACACATCTGCCCCCACCAGCAGCACATTACTATAGGTTCCTGTCCGCATAAACTGGGCGGCAGTAACTAGACCAAAAATAAAACCCGAACAGGCAGCAGTTAGATCAAATGCCACCGCCCGACTTGCCCCTAGCTTGGCTTGAATTTGACTGGCACTGCCAAATAAATCCTCTGGTGTAGAAGTAGTCAGGATGATTAAATCTAGGTCTGAAGCGGCTAAATTTGCCATTTCTAGGGCGGCGATGGCGGCTTGGTGTGCCATGCTTCCTAAGGATTCTGTCCCGGATACCACATGGCGCGATCGAATTCCTGTTCTTGTCCTAATCCATTCATCGGAAGTATCCACCAAACTTGTTAAGTCATCATTTGTCACTACTCCTCCCGGAGTCGCCGAACCACAACCAGTAATTGCTAAACCTAACCACGCCTGATTCAAAATAAATCTCCCCTCTTCAGTTACCAGTTATCAATTTTTTTATAATTGCTGTTCACTGTTCGCTGTTCACTGTCAATACTCCTTGAATCCTATCAGATACTTGGTTGTCGACTGCTTCCTTGGCCAGGCGAATGGCATTATAGATCGATGGAGCCTGAGAGCTACCATGACTGATGATACACACTCCTGCTACACCCAAAAGTAATCCACCCCCATGTTCTGCGTGGTCTACCCGTTGTTTAATTCGTTTCAGATTGGGCTTTAGCAGCGCAGTTCCTACCATGCCATGGAGGCCTTGAGGCAGTTCTTCTTTCAATATTTGAAGGACAGCATTTCCCACTGCTTCGGCAAATTTGAGTAAAACATTACCCACAAAGCCATCACAGACAATTACATCAAAATTTCCGGTAAGGACATCCCGCCCTTCGGCATTCCCAATGAAAGAAATGCGCGGATTTTTGGTAAGGAGTTCGTAGGTACGCAGGGCAAGATCATCCCCCTTAGATTCTTCTTCCCCAATATTTAGGAGTCCCACTTTGGGATTGGGAGTTCCCAGCACATACTGGCTATAGACAGAACCCATGACAGCAAATTGATCTAGGTACTTGGGCTTACAATCCACATTTGCCCCTACATCTAGGACAAGAACTGGTTTCCCTGCTACTTGGGTGGGAAATACTGCCCCGATCGCTGGGCGATCAATCCCCTTTAGTCTGCCCAAGCGGAGTAGTGCCGCAGCCATACAAGCACCAGAGTGACCCGCCGACACCACTGCATCAGCTCGTTTATTTTTTACCAAATCCATCGCTACATTGATAGAGGCTTTGGGCTTCCGACGGACAGCAAGGGGTTCTTCATCCATTGCCACCACATCCTCAGCCGTGATAATTTCTAGAGGGAAGGACTGCCCCTGGTGGGCAAAGGAAGCACGAATTTGTTGGGGATCTCCCACCAATAGTACTTCTACATCCAGTTCGGCGGCGGCGCGGATGGCCCCCGCAACTATTTCGGCGGGAGCATGATCTCCCCCCATTGCATCAATTGCGATTCTGGCGCGAGTTGATCCCATGAGTCTGTATTAGTAGAAATCTTAAAAATTTTAGCAGAATAGGGGGCAGGAATTAGTCTGTGAGTAGCCATTTATCATCATTAGTAGTCTTGCCGGGAGTACATTGTCAGCAATTCACTGGGGAGTTTTTGACAATACTGCAACAATTCCTACTTAGTCAAGATATCTATGTTTTTCCCACGGTTACAAATCCTGCCTACTGTTCGGTTTCTATTCTAGGGTTTTTATGGGACAGAATCACTATTCGATCGACCCCAATTATGGTAATTGCTTTTAGTGCGGGGGTTGCCGGGGCAATTCCGGCCTTAAATGCTTGGCAATTGCAGGGAGGAAAAGTAGGGGGATTATTGGCGATCGATGGCTGGGGAGTCCCGGCAGTGGGTAATTTCCCGATCTATCGTTTGAGTCATGATTACTTTACCCATTGGAGTTCTGCACTATTGGGAACAGGGGAAGTTAATTTTTATGCGGATCCGCCTGTAGAGCATTTAGAAATATGGCGATCGCCCCACACTTGCCGGGGTTGGCAGGTAAACTCTACTGGACAAAGCCTCCCCACTACTGCCCTAGAGTTTATAATTAAAATACTTGTAGTAGGCGGTGGAAACCTATAGGAGCAGAGGTCGCCGTCCCAGACTAGGAAATTATGTTAGTGAGTTTTTAATAAGTGTATTGTGACTAAAAATTCTCCTGAAAAATCTACAGAAAGCCTCGATCGTCCCTGTGTCTTGATCTGTCAACATACTTCATGCCTAGAAGCGGGTTCTGCCAAGGTATTGGAGGCCTTCGGAACAGTAGAAGGCTATGAAATCCTCGGTAGTGAATGCTTGGGGCAGTGTAGTACAGGGCCGACAGTCCGAGTAATACCAGAAGAGATTTGGTACTACCGAGTCCAGCCGGAGGATGTGCCGTTAATTATCAATCAACACCTTAAGGGCGGGGAGCCTGTAGCTGCGAAAATGAACCCCCGCATCCATCTACGTTATAGTTTTTGAGGGGATTCAGTTAGACTACGCTCACTGAACACATTAGTTCGGGAACGAATTAGTTCAACTACGTTCCTAGGCAAAACTTTCAACTATGCTCCCTGAACGAAACCGAGGTGAGATTTATCTAACGTTTCTTGGGGGCTGGAAATTACGTTAAAATCGGTCTTGGATAATTGCCGCTTGAGATTTTTAAGTTTAAGCAGCTACCTGAAGACTTTAAGAAATTTTAGAAATTATATTTATGAAAATTGTTATAACTGGGGCGACGGGATTTGTGGGTAGCAGCTTGATTACCAAGCTCCAAGCGGAAAATCATCAGGTATTGGCTTTTTGCCGCAGTATCGATCGAGCTAAAGCTATGTTCCCCAAAGAAAACTTTCCGGGAGTAGAAATTGTTCCTTACACCGATGGGAATAGGGGAGAATGGGAAGCAAAAATATCTGGTTGTGACGCGGTGGTGAATTTGGCAGGGGAGCCGATCGCCGATCGCTGGACTGAGCAACGCAAAAAAGATATTTTCACCAGCAGGCAGGGGGGAACAACTAGATTAGTAGAGGCAATCGCCAAAGCCCCTCTCAAACCGGAAGTATTGATCAACTCTTCTGCTATTGGCTACTACGGCACTAGTGAAACTGCAACTTTTGTGGAGAGTAGTCCCAATGGTTATGACTTCCTCGCTCAAGTCTGCCAAGGATGGGAAGCGGCTGCCCAAAAAGTAACGGCATCAGGAGTCCGGTTGGTGATTCTGCGGACGGGGATTGTGTTGGGGAATGGGGGAGCGATCGCTAAGATGATCCCGCCGTTTCGGATGTTTGCTGGGGGCCCGATCGGCTCTGGCAATCAATGGTTTTCGTGGATTCATCTTGAGGATATGGTGAATTTAATTATCGAGTCTATTAAAAATCCAGAAATTAATGGGGTTCTCAATGCGACTGCTCCTAACCCCGTGCGGATGACAGAATTTTGTAACACTCTCGGTGAGGTGATGAATCGCCCTTCTTGGCTCCCTGTCCCTAAATTTGCCCTCGAAGCTCTGTTGGGAGATGCAGCGATCGTAGTTCTGGAAGGGCAGGAAGTGCAACCCCAAAGAACTTTGGCTTATGGTTTTACCTACAAATATCCCACGATAAAACAAGCGCTGAAGGAAGTTTTGCAATAGCAATAGTGTTCCCTTCGGCTCTGCTCAGGGAACGAAAGTAATTACGGTGGCTGAGCGGAGCCGAAGCCTTAGTTTTCAATCATGGTGCCTATGTATATTTTGGAATGTGTTGATGGGAGTTACTACAGGGGTGGTACGACAGATTTAGCACGGCGTTTAGAGCAACATCAACGGGGGGAGGGTGCGAGACACACGGCAAAACGGTTGCCTGTGAAGTTAGTTTATTGCGAGTTTTTTGATTGTGTGGTAAATGCTTTTACGCGGGAGAAGCAGGTACAGGTATGGTCTCGAAAAAAGGAAGAGGCACTGGTTGCTAAGAATACAAATTCGTTGCATGAGTTTGCAGCTTGCCAGAATGAATCCCATTTTAGTAATCATGATGGTTTTAGCAATCCTTAACCGTTGGACGAGCAATCCCTTTCATGATTGTGGCTTCGGCTCCGCTCAGCCACCGTTGATCGCTTAGCCACCGTTGATCGCTTAGTTACCGTTGATCACTTAGCCATCGTTGATTATCGCTGATTATTTTTTGGTTTTCTTGAGGGAAATGCCTTGGGATTCTTTGGGGTTGGGGATTAGCCCTTGGAGGGGGTTGCGGGCTTGGTAGTCGAGGCGCTGTCCCCGAATCCAGAGGGCGGTGCAGGTGGTGATGAGGATGAACCAGATCAGGGCGACATTCTGCCAAGGGAGGAAACGGAGGAGGGCTGTGGTGGAGAAGTAGGCGACTAGGGGCGACCAACAGAAGAAGGGGAAAGCTAAGAATGCAAATAGCCTGATGATTTTATTATCAAACTTATTGGAAGACCAAAGTCCTATGCCTATTCCAGCCCCAATCCACACCATGTAACCAACCCCCATCCCAACCCACACCATATAATTAACCATAGCCCCAGACACAAGCACAGACATAGCCACAATCAAAGTCGTTATAACTAAAGAAAACGCCCATTTCCACTCGTAAGACTTACCTGTAAACAAAACTAGAACCGAATCCACAATCATCAAAGTCCCCGCCACAGCCCCAGTTATAGCCCCAGCTACAGCCACAATTGCAGCCACAATTCCAGCCAAAGTCCCAGCCCCAATTGCAGCCCCAATTGCAGCCACAATCGCAGCCACAATCGCAGCCACAGCCACAGCCGCAGCTAAAAATATAGCCACAATTAGAGGAGTATCTGAACCACTAGACAGAGTTTGAACTCCAACCCAAACTAGTAGACTACTAAATAACCGAAACAATTCAAAGAAAAATGTAATTGGTCCAAATAATCCAAAACTGATGAAAAGACTTGGCTCCAG
>JANMHD010000583.1:0-17509 GCA_031374985.1 Coleofasciculaceae cyanobacterium OTE_70_metabat_329
CCGGGTAATAATAAATCTCCCCAACTAGTAGCACAAGCAAGAAGATCAATAGTCGCTGGATCAAAATTAGTTTGAGTCAACACATCACGAACTGCCAAAGCTGCCATTTGACTATGGAGATATTTAGTATTCTGCTGTTCATCGATCGCATAGTACCGTTGTTGAATGCCGTTACTTTTCAGGATCCTTTGTTTTACCTTTGAGGTCCGATCGTTAATCTTACCAAGGTAATTTTCCATGCGATCGTTACTAATCGGCTCACCGGGGAGAAATTTACCAATACCATTAATATAAACTTGGTGCATAGATAGAAAAGTGGGTAAAGATTGAGGTGTAATATTTAGTAGTTTGAATAGTTTGTCAATCTACTAACCTTGTGCCAGCCAATAAATTGTCTATCTCTAACTTAGAAATTTTGTCGGAGCTAAACTATTTGAAGCAGTTAAATCTATATTCAATCTAGCTGTCCTACCTAGAATAATTCTAGTAATGGTGTGCCAGTTTTTAAACTGGTTTAGAACTTATTAATTTTAGGATTTACTTATTTAATCTTATCTAATGAGATTAAATCGTTCCATTAACTACCGATAATATGGAATTGGCAACCTAACTATAAAATTATTTATAAAACTAACTATGAATAGAAATATTACTCTGGGAGAAGGATTAGAAAAATATTATGCTAGTAATCCCAGCTTTGCCCAAAATGAAGATATTTGGGTTGGGAATTTTCGGGTACCTTGGCATGATCTACAACGCCATGATGTCATGCATGTGATCACGGGTTATAGTACAGATTTAGATCAAGAGTTAAGACTGATTGGATTTCTTTTAACTGCTTTAACTTGGCAGCGA
Source organism: Coleofasciculaceae cyanobacterium OTE_70_metabat_329 (assembly GCA_031374985.1). GTDB lineage: Bacteria > Cyanobacteriota > Cyanobacteriia > Cyanobacteriales > JAAUUE01 > JAAUUE01. The sequence continues at coordinate 856 of JANMHD010000583.1, forward strand.
CCTTGGTATTATTATGCTCAAAGTTTTGTAGTGTTTCTAGAATTGCTTTGGAAATCTCTCAGGGGGCAGTCTTTTGGGATTACTTACTATCCACCGTTGCAGGTTTGTGATTATTATTGGCGTGGAGTTAGGCAAGGATTAACTGTGAAGAAAAAAATTAATGCCTATATTGATCCCCAAATAGTGCTTGATCGTCCCCTACAGGAACTAAGGGCAGAGTACGGCATCGTCAATGCTGGTGCATGGGATTAGCCACCAGACCCTTACCCACGGATACTAGAAATCAAGGGTCTAGGAAAAAATTTTACCAACAAATTTAAGAGACTCATTACTATTGTCGGATTGGCACTTCAATTGTAAACTCTGTACCTTTATTAGGAGCAGAAATACATTTCAACTGGCCGCCGTGTTTCTCGACCACAATTTCATGACTGATAGACAGCCCTAAGCCAGTACCTTTGCCTACTGGTTTGGTAGTAAAAAATGGATCAAATAATTTGCGGGATACTTCTTCAGTCATACCTATCCCATTATCAGCAATCCGAATTGCTACTATATTTTCATTGATCAATTCTGTGTAAATTGAAATTGTCGGAGTAAAAGATGATTTTAAGTCTTTAGGACTCATTTCTAAAGCATCGATCGAATTAGACAAAATATTCATAAACACCTGATTTATTTGACTAGCATAACACTCTACTTCAGGTAAATTCCCGTATTCTTTGATTAATTCAATCCGGGGAAAGTCTGGTTTGGCTTTGAATCGATGCTGCAAAATTAATAAGGTACTATCTATACCGTGATGAATATCTACTGCCTTCATTAAACTTTCATCCAGACGAGAAAAATTTCGTAGAGAAAGAACTATTTCACGAATACGATCAGCCCCTAAACTCATGGAAGAAAGTAATTTCGGTAAATCTTCGATCAGAAAATCTAATTCTATGGCTTCTATTTCTACTTGAATTTCGGCAACTGAATCTGGATAATGTTGCTGATAGAGACTTAGAAGGTGAATTAAGTTTTCAATATATTCACTAGCATGAGTAATATTGCCATAAATAAAGTTAATCGGGTTATTAATTTCATGGGCAACACCAGCAACTAACTGTCCTAAAGAAGACATTTTTTCAGTTTGAATTAGTTGAGATTGAGTAGTTTGTAATTCATGCAATAACTCTTTTAGTTTTTCTGCCTGATGACGATAGGTTTCTTTACTTTCTCGCAGTGCTACTTCTGCGGCAATACGATCGCTAACTTCACTTTGTAATTGTTCATTAGCTTCTTGGAGCTGCATAGTTCGCGCTAAAACTCTACGTTCTAATTTATCATTAGCTTTTTTGAGAGCTATTTCAGCTTGATACCGTTGCCAATCAATTGCGCTTAAGGCTTTAGCATTCCACCAAATCAAAATACAAAAAACAATCACATTTAATATCCCTAAAAGAGATATCCCCATATCAGAAGTATATACTTCTCCGCGATAACCTAGTAATACTAACCAACCTATTAACGGAGGTAACACGATCGCCGCTGGAAATAATCTTCTAGCTAAAATACCCCCTGCATTGTTGCTAGCAACCACACCCATTAAACCTCGATCTGGACGGGCAAAGAAAATTCCTAAGCCAAGTAAAATAAAGGTTAATGCAGTATGTAAGGCCATTCCCGTATAAGATTTACTGAAATGATAAAAATAAGCATTGCCATAGATATAACCTAATAAACCTAGAAAAGAAATTAAAAATACTCCTACAGTAAATAATTGAGCAGGAAGATAATTTGGATAAGGTAAATTTATTAATAGTAATGCTGACCCCACAAATAAAAAAGCTAGAGCCGTATTAGGAGCCATTCTACCGGGAGCAGATGTGGCAACTGAATTGAGGCTTTCCTGAAAAAATAGTTGATCGATCCCAAAGTCTATATTAAAGATATACTGAAGCAAGGTTAGTAAGCTAATTAAAATAACTAAATTAGGCAAAAGGTAAAAGAGCAAATTAGAAACGAAACCTTTTCTTTTAATCGACTCAGTATTTATAACTAGGCTTTGTTTGTGGCTTAGTCGTAAAGACAAACCTCCTAAAATGAAACAAATCGCCGTATTAGCTTTCATGCTTACTAGTCCCGGCACAATGCTTTTTAAGGCTGTAATATCAAAGACCCAACCTAAGATAACTACTAAGCCAATCAACACTACGAAAAAGCTAGCTTTTTTGGATATGGATTGCAAATATAAGACTATTGGATTTAAAATCTGATCATTGGTTTGTGGCTCTAATAATCCTTTCATTTGATTTAATCTAATAAGTTTTTTATCCTTCACTGCTTGAGAAATCTAATACTAAATTGCATTAGTGAATGTTTTCTAAGTTACACTTTACTGTGAAGAAAAGTAGGCAGCAATTCAATAAAATTAAGTAAAATTACTTAGCTTATAGCTATAGTAAGGCCATTTGATCGATATCTGCTTCCTGAAAATGTAGGTCGATCGCTACTAGTTACGCTTCCTGGAAATGGTAACCTCAGGAAATTTTAATTCTTGATGAATTGAATAAAATCTATCATTGCTATAGAACCCATTTGATATCTTAAGAGAAAAGAGATAAACAGAGATAAACTAAAGCAAAATGCTTTATTCCAGCAGCTTAAGTGATCAAGAAGGGAAGATTATCAAACCTCTGCTACCACAAAAGAAGCAGACAAGACCACCCTTGTGGAGTAAACGCCAGATTCTAGAGGGTATCTTCTATCAACTCAAGAATGGATGTAACTGGAATGATTTACCCAGAGACTGAAAGCGTCACATCCTCGTAGATAGTCAAGGATGGCTCTTAAAAGTCCTTGTCAGTGAAGCGCAAACCCCCAATCTCTTTGCTTATTTCTTTGCTTACTAGAGAAACTGGTAAAATTGAGAAATGGTAAACTCATCTTCAACTCCAGAAAATCTGGTAACAAATTCCCCGCCGCCTGAAAATGATTGGCGATTATTTTTGCGCTTAGTTCCCTACGCCAAGCGGAGCCAAGGGATATTTTTAGCCTCGATCGCTCTCTTGATTCCCCTCTCGATTTCTGGAGCAGTGCAACCTCTCCTAATTGGTGAAGCTATTTCCTTAATTCGCCAAGAAGATCAAATTTGGCAATTTCTCCGGGGCAGATCCCTTGCCGATGCTTTAAATATTTTAGTAATTTTATTATTAATAACCATCGCTATTCGTTTGTCCCTTGTAGCAATCCAAGGTTATCTAGTCCAGAAAGTTGGGCAAAAAATGACCGCCGATATCCGGGAAGATTTATTTGATCATGTGACTAAGTTATCCATGACTTTCTTCGATCGTACTCCTGTCGGCAGATTAATCACCCGTTTAACTAGTGATGTGGAAGCTTTAGGGGATGTATTTTCTACGGGAGCGATCGGCATTATTGGTGACATTTTATCGATTATCGTAGTAGCAGTAACCATGTTTTTTCTCCAGTGGCAGTTAGCCCTGATGTTGGTATTAATGTTAGTACCAATTACTGTATTAATTATTTATTTTCAGCAGCAATATCGCAAAGCTAATTACAAAGCTAGAGATGAATTAGCAGTGCTTAATTCTAATTTACAGGAAAATATTTTAGGAATTAGTGTTGTTCAACTATTCCGTCGAGAGCAGTTTAATGCCGAATTATTTCGGACTACTAACCAAAAATATATTAAAGAAGTCGATGCTACTATCTTCTACGACTCAGCCGTATCTGCAACTCTAGAATGGATTGCCCTAGTCGCGATCGGGGCAGTTTTGTGGCTAGGAGGAGTCCTCCTTCTTAAAGATGCTTTGAGTTTTGGAGTACTTTCTGCCTTCATTCTCTATGCCCAAAGATTATTTGATCCCCTACGTCGGTTTGCTGAAAAATTTACTATGCTTCAGGCTGGATTCACCGCTGTTGAAAGAATTAGTAACTTGATGAATGAACCGATCGGCATTAGCGATCGCCAGTCCTATCCTAGTAATTATAAATTCCCAATTACTAAAGGAGAAATTAGATTTGAGCACGTTTATTTTGCCTACAAAAATGGTGAAAATGTTCTTCAAGATTTAGACTTTACTATCAAACCGGGCGAGAAAATTGCCCTTGTAGGACCCACAGGAGCCGGTAAGAGTTCTATTATTAGATTACTTTGTCGGTTGTACGAACCTACCCAAGGCAGAATATTACTAGATGGGGTAGATATCCGGGATTTACCTCAAGTAGAATTGCGCCGTTATTTAGGAATTATTTTGCAAGATGGTTTCCTCTTCGCCGGAGATGTGAAAAGTAATATTACCTTAGGAGAAAGCTATTCTCAAGCAGAAGTAGAAGCCGCCGCCAAAGCTACGAATGTCCATGAATTTATTAATCAACTGCCTCAAGGTTATGATACGCAACTCCGAGAACGGGGGACTAATCTTTCGGGGGGACAAAAACAGCTACTCGCTTTTGCCAGAGCTGCTATTCGGGATCCGCAAATTTTGGTTTTAGATGAAGCTACAGCAAATCTTGATGTGGGAACTGAAGCTTTAATTCAAGATGCCCTCGATCACCTTTTAGTCGATCGCACTGCCATTATCATTGCCCACCGCCTCTCAACTATCAGAAACGTGGACAAAATTTTTGTAATTAAACGTGGTCAGTTAGTGGAATCTGGCAGTCATGAAACCCTATTAGAGCAGGATGGGTTGTATGCTAGTTTATACAAATTACAAACCTTAGATCAAGCCTTAGACCCTAAACTAGTTCCCAAATTAGATACTACCCATTAAGTTATTCCTAAATAAGTAAGAATATCTCCCCCGTGCAAGAGCCGTTCTTACTCCAAAGTTATTGGCTTATAGGAATATCTATTATTAGATGAAGATACAGAAAGCTACAGAACATTAAGTATGGATAACCAAGAAACCGCAGCGTGGGCAAGCACGATTCTCCAGCAACTACTCGATCGACAGTCCCTAGATATCAAGCAAGCAGAAGATTTGATGGGGGGGTGGCTCCGGGAAGAAATTCCCCCAGTCCTGTCGGGGGCAATTCTCGCAGCACTTCAGGCAAAGGGAGTCTCAGCCCCAGAGTTGGCCGGCATGGGACAAGCCTTATTAACTAACGCCCAGAGCATCAGCCCCGCCAATTTATCCCACCTAATTGATACCTGTGGTACTGGCGGTGATGGAACTTCAACTTTTAATATTTCCACAGCAGTTGCCTTTGTCGCCGCCGCCGCCGGGGTGAAAGTCGCAAAACATGGTAATCGGTCTGCCTCTAGTAAAGTTGGTTCCGCCGATGTGCTAGAAGCCGTAGGTATTAGTTTATCTGCTCCCCCGGAAAAAGTCCGGGCAGCCCTAACAGAAGTAGGCATTACCTTCCTCTTTGCTCCGGGATGGCATCCTGCCATGAAAGCAGTAGCTCCCCTCCGGCGGACTTTAAAAGTAAGAACAATATTTAATCTCCTTGGTCCTTTGGTCAATCCCCTCCGTCCCACAGGGCAGGTCATGGGAGTATTTGATGCCAAATTATTAGAGACGATCGCTACTGCCCTAAATACCTTGGGAAGTGAGAGAGCGATCGTGCTCCACAGTCGAGAGGGCATGGATGAGGCTGGATTAACTGATCTCACAGATCTCGCAGTACTATCTCAAGGGCAGGTCAATCTCACTACCCTTAATCCCCAAGAATTGGGCATTACTCCAGCGCCTCTAGAAGCCTTACGAGGAGGAGAAGTAGCAGATAACCATACAATTCTCCAAGCAGTGTTACAAGGAAAAGCAACTCAAGCACAGCAGGATGTGGTAGCTCTAAATGCCGCCTTAGCTTTGGTAGTAGGGGATAAAGTTCCTAATTATCCTGCTGGATTAGTACTTGCTAGAGAAATCCTTGCTAGTGGGGCTGGGTGGACAAAATTAGAGCAGTTAGCTAAATTTTTAGATACTTAATCTCAAGTCTTACCTACGATAGGTTGATAAGTTGATTAATCCAGAGAAATACCTAGCGATCGTATTTTTTCCTGAAATTCTTGCAACTCAGCCTGAGCTTGTCTTGCTATCTGACGTTCTTGCTCAGCTATCTGACGCTCCTGTTCAGCTATCTGACGCTCCTGTTCAGCTATCTGGCGTTCTTGTTCAGCTCTGAAGATTTCATTTTGGGCTGCCTCTTGAGGAGTTGGGAGCAAAGCACCCTCTAGAGAAAAATAGCGTAATTGACCATCGCTTACTCCCAAGAAAAAGCCCAAAGTTTCACTCCACAGCCAACCTTGAGCATTAGGAAAAATTGGTTGATATTTATTAATGTCTAACCTAAACCCAGCAAACTCTAGGGTATCTGGGGAAAAATAGAAATATTCTGGTGTATGAAATCTTTCCGCATACAAGTCTCTTTTCAAGGTTCGATCGATCTTCGCTGTAGAGTCTGAGAGAAGCTCAATAATTAGATCAGGATATCTCCCATCTTCTTCCCATACTACCCAAGAGTTTCGGGGTTCTCTGGTAGTATTTTTAACTAAAAAAAAGTCAGGACCACGGAAATCTCTATTCTTGAGTTGCTGACGACTAAAGTAAATGGTGAGATTTGCTCCAAGAAAAAAGTCATTCTGCTCTCGCCATGCCCATTCTAGACAGGTGACAAGTAATAGTAACTGCATATAGTGCAAAGAACTTTCCATTTCTGGTTCATCACTCAAAAGTTTCCTAGCGTCGGGCATTTGCATCTCTAGCTCACGGGCGGTAATCGCTGCCATAGATTTCTTCTCCTAGTACAGATTTTATACTCTTGGTAATAAGTACCATAGTAACGTCAAGGCTAGAGTCTGGTTAGATTGCGATCGCCCTGAGTATAACTTAATTGTAATAATTTTAGCCCTCCACTACTGGCAAGAGAAGGGCTAAGAGAGGAATCAATTTTAGATAACTACCCAGAGATTACTCGGCAGTAGCTAGTTCAGCGTTGCCTTGACTACGTTTGCGAGTGAGGGAATTAAAGACCATTTGCCCGATCGCCTTAATCAGATTTCCTTCTAGCTCCATAAACATTTTCATGTTCATTCCAAAGGCATCATTAGCTTCGTCTACAATGCGATCGGCGGTGGCTTCATCAATATCCAGATCATTCATGGCCTGACGATAATTAGCCTTAAATTCCTTTTCATCAGCAATTTCTGAAAATTCATAGAAAGCTGTTCCAGTACCATCCTGGAGATTCATCGCCCGTTCTGCAATACCCTTGAGGATTTGCCCCCCTGACAGGTCTCCTAGATACCGTGTATAGGAATGGGCTACCAACAACTCTGGAGCCGTAGCAGAAACTTCTCTAATTCTGGCAATATAGCTCTTGGCTGAGGCTGAAGGCGCAATCTGTTCTTGCCAATTAGCACCGTAGTAATAATTTAGGTCTTTTTCTAAACTCTGTTTCCGGTTGAGTTGAGCGAAGTAGATTTTGCCCACAATGGGATGCTGACGGTGCTTCTCCATTTCTTCTTCCATAGCTGTATAGACAAAGTAGAGGTTAGCAATTAGCTTGCGATAAGAGTTCTTTTCAACAACTCCCTTGAGAAAACATTTGACAAATCCTACGCTCTCTGCCATGGAGTGGGATTTTTTTGTCCCTTCTTTAAGTTTGGTGGCTAGATTACTACTCATGTTAAAGTTCCGTCCTATAAGGTAAGGTTTTTATGCGTATCTTTTCTTAATTGCAGATTTAATAACTATCCAAATTTTTAGAGTAAACTGATTTACTGAGAATTTGTATTAAGACTTATTACAATACTCTACTAGTAGCCTAAGGTCTAAGCCGATCGCCCAAGCAAACTAATCTATTCTTAAAACAATAGCAAATTATCTAGAAGCATGGGATTTGGAGAGTTAGAATACAGATCAAGCTAATTTAATCACCTAAATCAATTAAAACTAAGTCAACTAAAACTATGAATTCCCTAGAAACTAAGTTGCGTAATCGTTCTCTGATTTTGGTGGGATTGGGCTTATCTTTATTGGTAGCAGTGTTTCTCTCACCTCTAGCCAGCAAAGACCCTGATGGATTAGACCGGGTAGCACAGGATCAAAAGTTTGAAGAAAAAGCTGCTAAGAATGAAGCGGTGGTGGCAAAAAAATTACCTTTTGCTAATATTTTTGAAGAATACAGCTTGCGGGGCGCGCCAGAATCGATCGCTACTCCCCTCGCTGGGCTACTAGGAACCCTAGCTACCTTTGGACTAGCCTGGGGAATAGGCAAAATCTTGATCAAAGGTAATCTTCCTGATGCTCCTGATTTTGAACAGGATATTGTGCTAGAACCTAACAATAATTCTTCCCAGTCTCGTTCTGAAGATGATCAAATTTCCTAGATTCTGAAATTTTCTGATTACCTAAGGTATCGTCTAACAATAGATTGATACAGAGGGAGTGATAGTAGCGTAAGGCCTTGCACCCCTGAGATGCAAATAAGAAGCAAAATACAGACTACCTAAAACAGACTACCTAAAATTGACCACCCAACTTTAGCTATGCAATATCGTAGATTTGGCCGGACAGAATTACAAATGCCTGTATTTTCTTGTGGAGGTATGAGGTATCAATATAAGTGGCAAGATGTCCCGGCGACAGATATTCCCGAAGACAATCAGGCAAACCTCGAAGCAACTATCAAAAAAGCCCTAGCCTTAGGTATTAACCATATTGAAACCGCTAGGGGCTACGGCACTTCTGAAATGCAGCTAGGGAAAATTCTCCCCCACCTGCCCCGGCAAGAAATGATTATCCAAACTAAAATTGCGCCCCATGCCACCGCAGCAGAATTTCGCCAAGATTTTAATACTTCCCTAGGCTATCTCCAGCTTGATTATGTTGATCTGTTAGGAATTCACGGAATTAATAACCGGGAGTTGCTGGAGCAAACCCTCCGCCCTGGTGGTTGCCTCGATGAGGCCAAAAAACTCCAAAAAGAAGGAAAAGTAAAGTTTATTGGCTTCTCAACCCATGCGCCCCTAGAGGTGATTCTAGAGATAGTTCAAACTAACCAGTTCGATTATATAAATCTCCATTGGTACTACATTAATCAAGGTAATTGGCCAGCGATCGCTGCCGCAACCAAACTAGATATGGGAGTATTTATCATCAGCCCTTCTAATAAAGGCGGAATGCTCTACGAACCATCTCCAAAATTAAGAGAAATTTGCCAACCCCTCAGTCCCCTGGTATTTAATGACTTGTTTTGCCTTAGCCATTCCCAAGTACATACCCTCAGTCTAGGGGCAGCCAAACCAGAGGATTTTGATGAACATCTGCGTACTCTAGAATGCCTAGAGCAAGCGCCCCAAATCCTTGCTCCTATTATGACTAAATGGCAAGAAGCAGCAATCAATAAACTAGGCGAAGATTGGATCAAAACCTGGCAAGTCGGTTTACCAAAAATAGAAGAAACTCCAGCAGGTGTTAATATTTCTATGATTCTTTGGTTAAGAAATCTCGCTCTTGCCTACGACATGTGGGAGTATGCAAAAATGCGCTACAATCTTTTAACTAATGGTGGTCACTGGTTTCCCGGTGGTAACGCTGCTCAGGTGAAGGAATTAGATTTACGAGATTGTTTATCTCGTAGCCCCCATGGTGATAAAATCCCTCAAATTTTGGCTGAAACCCATAGTTTATTGGCAGGAGCCACGGTCAAACGCCTCTCTCAAAGTTAGTATTTTCTAGTATTTTTTTAGTCTAGACTAAACCTATGATTGTTTGCCATAATTGCAGCCATCCAAATCCAGAAGGTGCGACTCAGTGTGAAGCCTGCTTTACGCCCCTGCCGATCGCTACCAGTTGCCCCAATTGTGGCACAGCAGTACAAACTGATGCTACTTTCTGTGGACAGTGTGGATTTAATTTAAAATCTAGTGCCGAACTAGGGGGAGGCATACCTATCCCCAATCTAGTGCCTGATGTTCCATCATTAATTACTCCTGATCCCCTAATTTCATTAGATCCTGTAGCTGGGGTGCCTGAAATCCTCCCAACTCCAGCTAATCTAACATCTCCAGACCTAGAACCGGAGCCTTTGACCTCTCCTATAACTCCCCTTCCACCCCTGCCAGTCACCCCTGTAGCCACTACAAGTAATAAAACTCAGCTACAAATTCAGGCAGCAAGTCTGCTCCATGTCCAGACAGGAACGAAGATTGATTTACCGAACCTAACGGTGATTCACCTAGGCAAACCCAATGATCAAATTCCCCCAGATATCGATGTGTCTGGTTTTCCAGAGTCAGAGATTGTTTCTCGAGTTCATGCGGATATTCGAGTAGAGGCGGGGGTTTACTATCTAGAGGATATGGGCAGTTCTAATGGAACTTATGTCAACCATAATCCTTTATCTGTAGGGAATCGTCATCGCTTGCGCCCGGGCGATCGCATCAGCTTAGGCAAAGGAGATAAAATAACTTTCTTATTTCAATTTGCCTAATGTCTAAAAGAAATATGGCCAAAAACAATTCTTTTTAGATTTATTAGTCCTTAAATTAAGAAAATAGAACAAACAAGACCTTTAACATCTAAAATCAATTTCTAGTAACTAAACCGACTCCCGAATGGCAGACCATTGATTACCATCACTTTATTACATCCACTACAATCGGTTCCGGTACAAAATTGGACTTTTGGACCCCAGTCAGTTATTCGGATTGGTCGCTCCACCGATAACGAAGTTATTCTCTACAGTGCCGTAGTATCTCGCCATCATGTGGAATTGAGGTTTAATGGTTCTGAGTGGGAGATTATTAATTTGGGGGCAAATGGTACTTACATAGATGGAAAAAGGATTATCCAGATTGCCGTTGATGATGGCATGATCATCCGGTTAGCTAGTTCTGGACCTAAGATTCAAATTCGTCTTGGTGGTGGAAATGGAGTTATCAAAGAAAGTACTATTCAAGAGAAGCGATCGCCTGTCTCAGCTACGGGGGAGATACATAAAGATACTTACATTGATGGACAAAAAGTAGAGAATTAGAGATAGTCCGAGAAATATTAGATGGAGATTAGCCAGAAATAAGCAACTATAGTGTAGCAATCCTAAATTGTTTACTATATCAAATTGCTTTCATAACGTGAGTTCGAGATAAGAAATCCCCCTAATACTGTTTTACGAAAACTATAACCATTATCACTGGCTGAGCGGAGTCGAAGGGAGCGTCTCTAGACTTAGGGTCAGGGCTTTTGCTTAAACCGAACTCACGTTTTTATAGCAAGCACCACTTTAGTCAAGACATTCATAGACTATAGACTTTGATAACAAGGGGCTTAAGCCCCTTGCCTGTTGTCCACAAACTAAAAAAGTGCTGTAAATCCTTCAAGATTTCTACAGCTATTAAAAAACTAGTCCTGCCCAGGGGCGAACTAGTAATCGAGCGAAATTTGATTAGAAGCTCCTAATTTAGGGAGCAAAGTAATCACGATTTAGGGAATCTGCATCAGAGTCATCCTCTTGTCCATCTTCCCTTGGCGGCTTGCTAAATCGCCGATTTTTGGTGAAACGACCTAAGTTCTTTCGCTTCCGAAATTTTCGGGCGTAGGCTTGATTACGTTGCGCCTTTTCTTTCTTTAGATTACGGCGCTTTGCCATGTTAACCTCATTAGATAATACCTATAAAATTTACAGTCTGCTTTTCCATGTCTGAAAAATAGAGCTTTTCTATTTTACCAGTGGTTTGCCAATTAATTATCGCTAGGTAAAAAATTACAAATTTTCTAGATATTTCAACAAATCTGCCATTTCTTGGGAATTGGGCTGAAACTTAGGCATGGGCGGGGTGGCTCCACTAACTACTTGATGAATTAGTTGGGCTGTAGATTTGCGGCGGGAAACATTATATAAACTCGGTCCCACATTACCTTCAGCTTGCCAACCATGACAACCAGCGCAATTAATTTGAAACATATTATGCCCCCGTTGAACATCTCCAGTATTGGCTAAGACACTTTGGATATAGGGATCAGAAGTTTCTAACCAATAGATACCAAACAAGGTGATAGTAACCATGAGGCAAAAACCGAAGACTGCCACAAGCCATCTTTTGAAATCTGGGGTAGCTTGTTCGATCGGGTAAGGCAGATCTTGGGGAGTCAGATTAATTTGAGAAAGAGTATTTTTAAGCAAAGTCATATCTAAAAACTTTTTTCATAAGATTAGCTATATCTTCTTAAGCTTTATTAATTTAAATATTTAGTTTTATAAACTTAAGTTTAATAGTTAATTTACCCTTCCGCAAGATTATCCGTAAATTTACAGTTCTATTTATATTCTATTTATGTTGGGATCACATTCCCATGATGGCGTAACCTGCATCTACATAAAGAATTTGGCCAGTAACACCACTAGAGAGATCGCTACAGAGAAAAGCTGTAGCATTGCCTACTTCTGTTTGAGTGACAGTCCGACCCAGGGGAGCAATTTCTTCTACATGGTGGATCATATCGAGAATACCGCCGATCGCAGAAGAAGCTAAAGTCCGAATTGGCCCGGCAGAAATGGCATTAACTCGGATATTATCTTTTCCCATCTCCGCAGCTAAATAACGGACTGTCATTTCTAAACCAGCCTTAGCAATGCCCATCACGTTGTAGTTAGGGACAACTCGCACGCCCCCAAGATAAGTAAGAGTAACAATACTGCCGCCATTGGTCATTAGGGGTTTGGCGAAACCTGCCATCTGGCTCAGAGAATAGGTACTAATTTCTAGAGCTTGGCTAAATCCTGCTCGTGAAGTATTGCTAAAATCTCCGGTCAGTTCATCTTTACCAGCAAAGGCTAGGCAGTGAATCAGGATATCTAAGCTGCCCCATTTATCTTTGACTGTCTTAAAAGTTGCCTCTAATTGTTCATCGTTCTGGACATTGCAGGGAACAAATAAAGTCGGGCTTAGGGGTTCCGTGAGTTCCGCAATTTTGCGTTCGGCTTTGCCTTTCTCATCGGGTAGGTAAGTAATTCCAATTTCGGCTCCGGCAGCATGGAGTTGTTGAGCAATTCCCCAAGCGATCGATCGATTATTAGCAATACCAGTTACAAGGGCTTTTTTTCCAGTTAAATTCAACATAAGCTTTTAATAAAAATAAAAATTAGTTAATTTCCCCTTTTAAAAATTAATCCCCCCCTTTTTAAGGGGGGCAGGGGGGATCAAATTCCCAGAGACTAAGAAAGATCAAACTTATCAATAATACAATTATTTAGGCAGGGTTAAAATCTCTGCGCCCGATTCTGTCACCACGATCGTATGCTCAAACTGTGCTGATAATTTACGATCTTTAGTTAAAGCAGTCCATTCATCCGCCTGCAATTCCGCTTCCCAAGTTCCTTCATTGATCATTGGTTCGATCGTAAATACCATCCCTGGACGAAGTTTTTTGCCTTTGCCTCGATCGCCATAGTGGGGAATCTGGGGCGGAGCATGGAAAATCCGATTAATCCCATGACCGACAAAATCCCGAACTACCGAAAATCCATGAGGTTCAGCATACTCCTGAATCGCAGCTCCAATATCGCCAATTCTCCCATTTGGTTTAACCGCTGCAATCCCTCGATATAAACATTCCTTAGTAACTTCTACTAATTTCTTCGCTACTGGAGAAGGTGTACCTACAAAAAAAGTTCTAGAAGTATCGCCATGATAGCCGTCTAGAATCACCGTGACATCAATGTTGATAATATCCCCATCTCGGAGAATCTGCCGGGCATTAGGGATACCATGACAAATAACTTCATTGACACTGGTACAGATAGATTTAGGAAAAGGAGTATTGCCACCGCCGTGATAACCAAGAGGTGCGCTTTTTGCTCCATGTTTTTGCGTCCAGCGCTCGGCAGCATCATTGAGGGCAAGGGTATTTACTCCCGGTTTGACCATGGGTTCGAGGTAGTTGAGTAGTTCGTAAGCTAATTCCCCCGCCGATCGCATCTTAGCGATTTCTCGACTGGATAAAATTTCAATTATTTCTGTAGCCATATAATTTAGAGAAACAAATTTACATAAGTATTTAGAGTAGTGTCAATAACCTTAACAAATTTTCATCCTTGATCCTATAGTTGGCTACAAAATTTTTGGTGATGTTTATCTAATAGGGCAGATCCGGGGATTAAGTTCCTTGTCTTATCGAACCCATCAAGAGATCGAACAGCTTGGTACTTGCTGAACTATACCGTTTGTATAAATCTTGGACAATGTCTATTTAATTCTTAGCCTGAAATCTCTAGGACTTGGTTTCACAACTGAAAAGGATTGCTGTAATATGTAAAGAAAGATTGAGATTATTAAGGACTATGGATATCAAAGTTACGAATACTTCTAGTTTGGAGTGGACAGGGGATGCGATCGCTCTTGGTTTTTTTGAAGGAAGCCTAGAACTAGAGGGAGATTTAGCGCAGTTAGATACTAAATTAGCTGGGACGATCGCTGAGTTGCTCGAAGAGACGGAATTTAAGGCTAAATCTGGCAGCACAGCAGTGGCCAGAGTTGGGGGTAATAGCCTGATTCGGAAAGTAATTCTAGTGGGGCTAGGGAAAACCGATGCTAAAAATTTAAATAGTTACCGCACAGCTGGGGCAGCGATCGCCCGAATTGGCAAACGGCAGAAATGCAAAACCCTAGCAATTCATCTACCCTTAGCTGATCAATCCCCAGCGGCTGTCACCCAAGCCATTACCGAAGGATTCCTCCTAGCTTTACACCGAGATCACCGCTTCAAATCTGAAAGTGAAGACAAGCCCCCAGTTTTTACGACTATTGACCTCTTGGGTTTAGCTGGTCAAGAAAGTACTATCGACTTAGCCCAAAAAATTGTTAGTGGTGTCATCCTAGCGAAGGAATTAGTTGCTGCTCCGGCGAATGCAGTTACTCCAATAACTATGGCCGAGACTGCTCAACAACTTGCTACCGATTACGGTCTGGCATTAGAAATTTTGGAACGGGCAGACTGTGAAAAATTAGGTATGGGAGCATTCCTAGGGGTATCCCAAGCCTCGGCGATTCCCCCCAAATTTGTCCACCTCACCTACAAACCAGAAGGTACTCCCCGCCGCAAGTTAGCAATTATTGGCAAGGGTGTCACCTTTGATTCTGGGGGCTTGAATATTAAAGGGGCTGGCAGTGGCATTGAAACCATGAAAATGGATATGGGAGGAGCAGCAGCAACCTTCGGGGCAGCAAAAGCGATCGCCCAGATCAAACCCGATGTGGAAGTGCATTTTGTTTCGGCTCTCTGTGAAAATATGATCAGTAGTACTGCCATGCATCCGGGAGATATTCTCACTGCTTCTAATGGGAAGACGATCGAAGTCAACAACACTGATGCTGAGGGCAGATTAACCCTCGCCGATGCCCTAGTATTTACGGAAAAATTAGGGGTAGAAGCAATGATTGATCTAGCAACCCTGACAGGCGCTTGTGTAGTTGCTCTTGGTAACGATATTGGCGGGATGTGGAGCAGCACCGATGACTTAGCCGCCGAAATTACCCAAGCCTCAGCTGCATCTGGTGAAAAATTTTGGCGAATGCCCCTAGAGGAAAAATACTTCGATGGCTTAAAGTCCGATATTGCCGATATGAAAAACACCGGGCCACGGGGCGGTGGAGCAATCACCGGGGCAATGTTCCTGAAGCAGTTTGTCAAGGAAACCCCCTGGGCGCATCTAGATATTGCAGGTCCTGTCTGGGCAGACAAGGAAAACGGCTGGAATAACAGTGGAGCTACCGGCTATCCTGTTCGCACCCTAGTCCATTGGGTTCTGAGTTAGCACTAAATTACCGTAGGAGTAAAGCGATCGTCCAGTCTGCAAGGAACCGGCAATATGTCTTACCATAAAAGATAAAGAGTTAAATTTTTACTTTTCATGGTTAGGAAATATGGGTACGATCGTTCTCTACTGGTTCTTGGTTTTAGTTATGGTGGTGGGAGTTGCCGGGGCAGTGATTCCGGCTTTGCCCGGCTCTAGCTTAATTTTAGTGGCAGTTATTGTCTGGGGTGCAGTCCAAGGATTTAGCGATGTAACAGTGGCTTTGGGGGTAGCGATCACTGTGTTTCTCCTTAGTCTATTAGTAGATTTTCTTAGTAGCTATATTGGTGCCAAAAAAGCCGGGGCTAGTGATTGGGGACAGTGGGGAGCCATGATTGGCTTAGTTTTAGGGATATTTGGCTTATTGCCAGCCCTCCCTGTGGGTGGCCCTTTGATCGGGATGTTCTTTGGTCCCTTACTAGGAGCCTTTGTGGGGGAATTTCTCTACCGTCGAGAGTTAGAACTGAAGGAAAGAGTAAAAATATCCCTGAAGGCCACTGTGGGTATTATTGTCGGTACGATTGTCGGTAATATTATCCAAGGAGTATTAGCCTTAGCAACAGTGATAGTATTTTTGATTACCACTTGGTCTCAAGTAATGGTTTAGCAGAAGTATTTAGGAATCAGCAGGAGCGATCGCTTTGATTATAGTTATTGATAATTACGACAGTTTTACCTACAACCTAGTCCAGTATCTAGAAGAATTGGGGCAAGAAATACCCGTAGCTAAAGAAGTGCAAGTCTACCGCAATGATCAAATTTCTCTAGAGCAAATTCAATTATTAAAACCAGATGCCATAGTTATTTCTCCCGGCCCCGGCCGTCCTGATGATGCAGGCAT
>JANMHD010000178.1:0-1531 GCA_031374985.1 Coleofasciculaceae cyanobacterium OTE_70_metabat_329
GTGGGCATGAATATGTCTGGTGTGGGTTTTGGATCCTCTATTCCCCCGAACCAACCCCGGAAGTTCTGGCTAGTAGCGGATGCTGAATTGATTGTCTATGGGGCGACGGAACCGGATGCTACGGTCACTATTGGTGGGCAACCGATTAAGCTCAGTGCCGATGGAACTTTCCGGTTCCAGATGTCTTTCCAAGATGGTTTGATTGACTATCCAATTATGGCGGTGGCTGTGGATGGGGAACAGACTCGATCGATCCACATGAAGTTTGAGCGAGAAACTCCTTCCCGTAATACCAACACGAAGGAAGATGCTGTCTTGGAATGGATTAGCTAGTTACAAAATTTCTATTCTAGGTCTGAGATTGGGGGTAATCACTAGATTGCCCCTATTTTTGTGCAAGTTCTAAGGTCGGGAATTTGGTAGTAGGGGGACGATCAATTCTAGAATTTGGTCAGAATTAAAGTTGTTGACAGAATCCGTAAGTGCCCTAGCCAAACTTGAGTTAGATTCAGGGATTTGAGCAATTAATTCGTTCATAACTTCCATATCAAGATAGTAGGCGGCTTCATACATTTGCTCTAGCCATTCAGCAGGCATTATAGATAGATCCGTTCCTGACAACTTTTCAACTAATAATTTTTGGGGTGTGGGGGTCAGGGTCTCGTAGACATATTGCACTCCTAAATATTGAGCGATTTTGTCAAATATATCATTTTGCTGAAAAGGTTTCATGATAAAGTCGTTACAGCCAATGCTCAGAACTCTCTCTCGGTCTTCTTCAAACACACTAGCTGTTAAGGCAATAATGACCGTTTCTTTACTATTGGGCTTTTCTCTAATACTTTTCGTCGCTGCATACCCATCCATGAGGGGCATCTGAATATCCATAAAAATTAGGTGCGGTAACCAACTCTGCCATAGGTCAAGGGCTTCAAATCCTTGGGTTGCTTCTTTCACTTCAAAGCCGATCGAAGTCAGTATCTCAACTAATAGGCGACGATTTTCTTGGATATCTTCAACGACTAGGATGCGGTAAGTCGGTTGATCGGGAGCTAACCCAATTACTCTTTGATTAGGCGGTTCTGAGGGCAGGAAATCGCCCTGTGGTAACTGTACGCCAATCCTAAAGGAAAAAATACTACCTTGGTTTAAAGTACTTTGAACCTCAATCTGACCGCCCATGAGTTTGACAAGTTTTTGGCTGATGGCTAAACCTAGCCCGGTGCCCTGACTTAAATCATTTCCAGCTTGGGATTGGGTAAATACCCTAAATAGTTTGTCAATTTCTGTCGGTGCAATTCCCACCCCTGTATCCTCGATCGCAAAATGTAGGTGGCAGGAATTTTCTTTTTTTTGCTCTACTCTGACTCGGAGGGTAATATGGCCTTTCCTAGTAAACTTAATTGCATTACCCAAAAGATTGACTAGGACTTGATAAAGTTTTTTCTCGTCACCATGAACAAATTTGGGAAGATCAGAATCTCGATCGACTAGGAGTTGCAATGCTTTAGATTGGGCTTTAATTTGGAGC
>JANMHD010000188.1:0-4111 GCA_031374985.1 Coleofasciculaceae cyanobacterium OTE_70_metabat_329
TTTTTATTAACTTGCTTTGTGTCTCTGCTTCTGGGGACTTCCTTCGGTACTGTGGGAACCGTGGGGACGGCTTTGATGGTGATGGCAAGGAGTAGCGGGGTGGATGTAAATTTGGCAGCGGGAGCGATTATTGCGGGGGCGTATTTTGGCGATCGCTGTTCTCCCATGTCCTCTAGCGCCCATTTGATTGCCACGTTAACCAAAACTAATATTTACCGTAATATCAAATCTATCTGGTGGACAGGATTAATTCCCCTAGTTTTAGCCTCAGGAATTTATCTTTTTTGGTCTCTGGGTTCCCCTGTTATTGCAACTCAGCAAAATATTACTGCCCAAATTGCTCAAACTTTTACAATTAATCCCCTAGTCATGGCTCCGGCGGTGGTGATATTCGGGTTAGCGATCGTGCAAGTTCCGGTCAAAATCTCGATGTTAGTTAGTCTCGGTACTGCCATAGTTTGTAGCTTTATTTATCAGCCCTATTCCCTAGTTGAAAACCTCAAATTTCTCATCTGGGGATTTAGCTTAGATTCAACTAATCCCCTTGCTACCATTGTTAAAGGCGGGGGGCTGATCCCCATGATGAATATAGTTATTGTGGTAATTATTTCCACTGCTCTAGCGGGGATATTTAATGAAACTCAGATTCTAGCTCCGGTGAAAAACTGGTTACTAGGAATTAAAAACTCTAGTCAATTATTTTTGGCAACTATTTTTTTAAGTATTCTTAGTAGTGCCTTTGGTTGTACGCAAACGATCGGGATCATCATGACCCAGCAACTAGTAGAGGAAAACTATGCAACCCAAGAATCGGGTAATTATAAATTAGCAACGGATCTGGCAAATACAGTAATCGTAATTTCTGCCCTGATTCCTTGGAATATTGCCTGCCTAGTTCCTGCAAAAATTCTTCTGGTAGATGCTAACTTTATTCCCTACGCTGCCTATCTCTATCTTTTACCAGTAGTCAACTTAGGCTACTATTGGCTAAATGATAAATTTATCCTTAAATCCCATGAGAATTAATGGTTTTTATGGATTTATGGATAGTAGCTTCTCAACTCCTCCCTATCGCCAAAATATCAAGGACGATGCAATTAACACCCCAAGAAAAAGATAAGTTACTAATTTTTACCGCTGCTTTAGTGGCAGAGCGCCGCAAAGATCGGGGCTTAAAACTCAACTACCCAGAATCCGTGGCCTACATTTCGGCAGCAGTCCTCGAAGGCGCACGGGATGGGCAAACCGTAGCAGAATTAATGAGCTATGGGACAACTCTCCTGAAGCGGGAAGAAGTGATGCCGGGAATTCCAGAAATGATCCATGAAGTGCAAGTAGAGGCGACTTTCCCGGATGGGACTAAGTTAGTTACAGTTCATAATCCAATTCGCTAATAGAAAAACCCCCTGAATCCCCCTTTTAAAGGGGGACTTAAAGAGCAATTACGCATAATTAATTCATTAGGGAGAAATACCATGATACCGGGAGAAATTATTACCCCAGAGGGAGAGATTGAGCTAAATGCGGGGCAACCAGTTTTAACTATCACTGTGGCCAATGCGGGCGATCGCACAGTCCAGATCGGTTCCCATTATCACTTTTATGAAGTTAACGAGGCGCTGGAGTTCGATCGAGAATCTACCAAGGGAATGCGCTTAGATATTCCAGCCGGGACTGCGGTGCGTTTTGAACCGGGGGATACTAAGGAAGTGAACCTAGTTCCCTACAGAGGCAGCCGTCAGGTCTATGGCTTCAATGCTAAGATCGAGGGTAAGTTATAGTAACGCTTTGCTATATCCCAGATTAATTAGAGAAAACTTGTATGGTTTTAACTACTACAACTACAGAAAGTTTAAGCTTTGAGGCATTCCTTGCTGATTATCTAGAGGACGATTACGGCAACCGTAGCTATGATCGCTACGAATTAATTGATGGGGAAATTATTGACTTGGAACCAACAGGGCTGCATGAACAGGTAAGTGGGCTAATTAACCGAAAGCTAAATGTAGAGATCGATCGCCTTAATCTACCTTGGTTTATTCCCATGAAATGCTTAATTAAACCCTTGGGAATCAATACAGCCTTCAGACCAGATGTGGTAATTCTCGACCAGACAGCCTTGGTACAGGAACCCTTGTGGCGGAATGAACCAGTGATTACCTTGGGAAACTCTATAAAAATGGTAGTTGAGGTAGTCAGTAGTAATTGGCAAAATGATTATGCCCGGAAAGTAGAAGAATACGAAGCTCTAGGTATTCCTGAATATTGGATAGTTGATTACTTGGGTTTGGGAGGTAAGCGCTATATTGGTTCACCCAAACAACCTGTAATTACGATCTATCAGTTAGTGGAGCAAACCTACCAAGGACAGCAATTTCGGGATGGCGTTGGCCTTAGGTCTCAATCTCGATTGATTTCTCCTACCTTTCCAGCCCTAGAAATTACTGCTGAGGAAGTTTTCGCCGCAGGTAAATAAAAAGATTTAATGGCTGCAATGCTAGGATTGAGGGTAAGTTATTTTAATTGAAACCTTAAGATGAGGATAGAGCTATGCCCCTGAGAAATAGAGCCTTAAACCTAGATTTTTTGCAGACTCTCAAAGGAGCGATCGTCCTTCTTAAGGATCCTACCCAGACGGATTCTGTTTATGACATTGAGGATGGGCTGAGTAGAACTAAAGCTACGCAACAGGCGATCGCCTACGTGAAATCTAACCCAGAAGTAGCCCAAATTATCGCCGAGCGTTATCTTGCCCCGGCTCCAGATATTGAGACTCTCCTAACCTATCCCCCGGAATCCTTAGGTGCTATCTATGCTCACTACATTACCGATGCGGGGTTTGATCCTAGTTTTTATCGCAAAATAGAAATTGTGGATGATGTGAGTTATGTATTATTTCGTCTCCGTCAGACCCACGATATCTGGCATATCGTCACGGGTTCTTCTACCGATGTGGTGGGAGAGTTGGCGCTGAAAGCCTTTGAAATTCCCCAAACTCGTCGTACTATGTCGGTTGTCCTATTGGCTGGGGGGATTCTTCGTACCATATTTAATAGCCCAGAAGAGATCGATCGCCTCATGGATCGAGTTGCTGTCATGTATCGGATGGGAGCAAAGGCGAAACCTTTCCTAGCCCAAAAATGGGAGCAAGCATGGGAGAAACCCCTGACCCAATGGCGCACAGAATTAGGGGTGGAATTAGTAGATAAGTACTTACCCTAGACCAGAGGATAATGATCATAGCTCCTTGTAATTTCGTTGCGTTACAGATGGTGAATTTATTAGCGTTTGGGGATTTGAAATAAAGAATTATTGACAGAATTACACATTAGGGAATCTTTGCGATCGCCTAGTACATCCAAAGCTGTAACTGAGTGCTATAGTTACTACAAATCTATAACTACAGTTGAGATGACTTAAACAGTTTTCGGATATTTAGTGGGAATAGTAAAAATAAATACCTAGACTTTAATGATAATTAATACTCAGGTTCTTACTCCCCTAGAATTGAAGTCTGCGATCGTCCGAGATCCTTTGATAGTGAAACCGGATATGACGGTAATGGAAGTGATCGCCCAGATGAGTGGTGTGCGGGCTGGGGGGATTCCACAAAAGATGTTCATAGGCAAAAAGAGGAGTTATACCTAGATGCTCGATCGAGTTGTGTCTTAGTAGTGGAAGATCAGCAACTATTAGGTATTCTCACGGAGCGAGATATAGTCCGCCTGAGTGTTCAACAATACTCCCTAGAACATCTAGCTATGCGAGAGGTGATGATTTCTCCAGTGATTAGTTTGCAGGAATCTGCCCTTACCGACTTATTCTCGACTATTAATTTGCTTCAGCAGCATAATATTTGCCATTTGCCCATTCTTGATGATCAAAATCAAGTGATAGGGATTGTCACTCAAGAAAGCCTCCTCCAAGCCCTCGCTTCTCAGGAGTTGTCTAGACAGGTGACCCTATTAGAACAGAGACAAGAGCAGCTAGATTCCTTAGAGGAATGCAGGCAAGCCCAAGAGGCTTTACGAAGAAGTGAGGCTCATCAACGGGCTTTAATGAGTGCAATTCCCGATTTGATGATGCGGATCGATCGAGATGGAGTGTATCT
>JANMHD010000210.1:0-16456 GCA_031374985.1 Coleofasciculaceae cyanobacterium OTE_70_metabat_329
CTAGTACCGGGTTTCCGGGAGAAATTGTAGATGCGATCGCCGCCATAACTAAAAATGAGGGTGAAGATTACGAAATTTATTTGCAGAGAGTGATGGGGAATGCGATCGCCCTTAAGGTCAAGATCGCCGACATGACCGACAATATGGATATGAGCCGGATTGCTAATCCCACAGCTAAAGACTGGCAACGCTTAGCAAAATATCAGCAAATTTTACCCAGATTAGCAAAGAAGGACGCAAAGCCTTACGCCCCTACAGATTTTATTCAGGCAGAAAATCCTCATCCAGAGCCTGTTCAGGAGTAAAAATCGGTAGTTCAGGAAATTTATGCAAAGATATGCCCGTTTCATCCGCCGCTAGTTTTCGACTATCCTCATAAGTTTCAGCAAACACCCGGAAAAGATAGGGTTTGAGGCTAGGGCTATCCTTTAGCGATCGATCAAGGCGGAGGCGATGCTCTCGGATAGTAGTCAGCCAACTACGGGATCTACGCTGGGGTTGATACTTATATTTTAGTAAGTGCATCAAAACCACTCGGAGATTACTTTCTAGGGCATGTCTCTCGCTTTTTGCCATATCAGCAATTTCTTCAATTAAATGCTCTAAATCAACTTCCGCAAACTTATTTTCTTGTAATAAATCTACCGTCA
Organism: Coleofasciculaceae cyanobacterium OTE_70_metabat_329; assembly: GCA_031374985.1. Classification (GTDB taxonomy): domain Bacteria; phylum Cyanobacteriota; class Cyanobacteriia; order Cyanobacteriales; family JAAUUE01; genus JAAUUE01. Next base: position 651 of record JANMHD010000210.1, read on the forward strand.
CACCGATCCATTCGCAGAAGTCTCGATCGTACAGACTCGCCTCCTGTTCGGCCAGATCGGTAGAGATCACTACTTCTGCCGCTTCTAAGGAACTTGGAGTTATTTTTTCTTCTTGAGGAGATGGGGAACGTGCCATATTTTTGTTACCATTGATGATTGAGATTATAAAAAAAATTAGGATGTTAAAACTATGGATATTCTTAGTTTAGGTTGGGTAGCGGTTTTAGGATTGTTCTCTTGGTCGATCGCAATGGTAGTTTGGGGCAGAAACGGTTTATAGGTTTATAGATTGATCTAGGTTTATTAAGTGGCGTATAGGGAGCGATCGTGGAAGAGCTTATTGTTAGAATTCTAGTTTTAGTTGCCCTTGTCTTGCTAGTCACAGTAACGGGCGGGGCAGCCTACCTTACTGCTGTGGATTGGCAAGACCGCCGCCGCCGTGATAACGATAAACGGATCAAATAACTAACTTCCTAAAGCCTCAGCTACTGCTGTCAAAACCCTAGGATCTTTTACCATCCAGCCATGAAAGGGGACTGGGATAATTATTTCTTTTCCTAGGGGCATTTTACAACTCCAAGTCGGGATAATCATCATATCTAGGGGTGTCCAGATATAGGTCAGCTTTATCTGCCCTAGTATTTCCTCCCAATCTTGATTTAGGTCTGTCAAAAACTCACTATCAGGCCGCATTTGTTTACAACCGGGACGTTCAGAAAAATAAGCAGCTTGAGTTCCATAATTGGGGGCAGCAATATTAATAAAGCGATCGACTCTCTTCATTCCCCCCAAGCGCTGAAGATAATAACGGCTAATAACTCCCCCCATACTAAAACCTATTAAATTAAACCTCTGGTGTGGGGTAAAATTTTGGTGGATATACTGCTCTAACTGCTCTGCCAAGTGATCTAGGCGACCATTTCCATTATTAGGGGTCATATCGAAACTATGTACTTCCCAACCTTGAGCCTTGAGAAAAATTTCCATCGATCGAAACACCTTGGTGGTGTCATTGATGCCGTGGACTAGTAAGACTGGGATGCGATCGTTCATAAAAACCTCTTGATCGAACATATTTTCAATCTAACTTTTCCTAGGGCTGATTTCTCTTTAGTGGTTCAGTTCCTAAAGTGGTCTGTTGACTATACCAAAATTTAATATTAAGTTTTTCTAGGAATGTTAAAAAAGTTTATACTTTTGATAAGCAGATTATAATTTCATTTCCTCTTCCCTAAGGGAAAATACACTGTTCACCATTATCTATAGGAGTTAGCCCCATGTTCGGTTTTATGAAAAAAAAGGATGCCAATGCCACCCCAGAAGCTAAAACTAAGAAATCTAAAGGTTTCTATCTAGAATTAGAGGAAGCAACAGGCATCAACTCAGCCCCCAAAACTACTACCCCAGCAGCACCTCCGGCAGCTAAACCAGAAACTGTAGCATCTCCAGAAGTTGTTACTCCTGAAATATCTAAAGTAGAAGCAAACCCAGAATCTCTAGTTCTTATTCCTGAAGACCCTACTTCTAAAGACCCCACTTCTAAAGACTCTAATCCTAAAACTAAAATCCTTAAATCTGCTGCTAAAAAAGCTCCCGAATCTTCTCTTACACCTGAGCCGGTGATAGTAGCGAACGTAGTTCCTGAACCAGCAATTCTTCCAGCCTACCTCCAGCCAAACAATACGCCCCGTCGTCGTCCTGGGGCAAATATGACTATGTTCAAAAATATGGCACAACAGGTAAGAACTCCTAAAAATTAAAAAATTGGATTTTAATAAAGTTTTGAAAAAAATATCTAGGGAATGTAGGATGACTGCGTTCCCTTTTTTCTTAGGTAAGTGGAAAAACTCAGCTAAAAATACTAGGCTTTGTACTCTTAATAGATAGGGCTAAAAATCAAAACAAAAAAGGAGCAGTAGCCAACCACTCCTTTTGTAACTGTTAGATTTTTGGATTTCCGAAATATAAATTAAGAGCAAGGTTAGAACTATTCCTGTGGTTCACCCTGAAAATTTATGAGGAGATTTATGAAAGTTTTTTAAGTTTATAGACTGGCGATGAAACCAACTATGCCCTGCCCTGTAGCTACCTCTAGTAGCAGCAGAGATATAAAACCAATCATTGCCAAACGGCCATTAAGGATTTCTGCTTGGGGAGTAAAACCAACTTCTACAGCCTCTTGTACATAAACTTCTGGTTCGATCGCAAAGTTGTTTAGCTTTCCTTCTTCGTCGATAACTGAGCCTCTATACATGGTTTTACTCCTGCGCTGATTTGGTGACTGATTGAAACTTGCTTAATTTCCTTATGTAAACAAATGTAACAAACTAATTAAGTTTTGTAAAGGGGTTTAGTAAATATTTTTTTGGAATTGCCCAAGAGTCAACTTGGGCTTATCCTGAAGAAAGGGAGAGAACAATAATCTATGCAAATTTACCTCGACTACAGTGCAACTACCCCCACCCGCCCCGAAGCGATCGCCGCCATCCAACAGACCATGACTGCGGGCTGGGGCAATCCTTCTAGTTTGCACGAGTGGGGTCAGAGGTCTGCTACCCTCCTAGAAACTGCCAGAATGCAGGTGGCCGGATTGATTCATGCCCCTGACCCAGAATCTATTATTTTTACCTCTGGGGGAACTGAGGCGAATAACTTAGCTATTTTGGGGGTTGCCCATCAATACTCCCTACCCCAACATCTAATTATTTCTAGTGTGGAACATTCTGCTGTTTCTCAGCCTGCTAGTTGGTTAGAAAGCCGGGGCTGGCAAGTAACTCGGTTGGGAGTCGATCGCCAAGGACGGGTCACCCCAAAAGACCTAGCCCAAGCAATCCGCCCGAATACTGTCTTAATTTCCATCATCTACGGCCAAAGTGAAGTAGGGACTATTCAACCGATCGAGCAGCTTTGTCAAATTGCCCAAAGTCACGGGATACTTTTTCATACTGATGCGGTACAAGCGGCGGGACGTTTACCCCTAGATATTCAAAAAATTCCTGTAGATTTACTTTCTCTTTCTAGCCACAAACTTTATGGGCCGCAAGGAGTAGGGGCATTGTACGTACGATCGGGTGTATCCCTCACTCCCCTCCTAGCTGGAGGCGGCCAAGAAAATCAACTACGATCAGGAACTCAGGCTGTGCCGACTATTGTGGGGTTTGGGGTGGCAGCAGAATTGGCAGCAGAAGAAATTTCCCAAGAAATGCTTAGATTGCAAGGGCTGCGCGATCGCCTGTTTAATCAGTTAGCTGACATACCAGAATTAGTAGTGACTGGAGATACTTGGCAAAGATTACCTCACCATATAAGTTTTACTTTGTTGAGCGATCGCTCAGATATTACTGGTAAAACCCTTGTTCGCCATCTAAATTTGGCCGGGATTGGAATTAGTTCTGGCTCTGCCTGTCATAGTGGCAAAACTATTCCCAGCCCCATTCTTCTAGCTATGGGCTACAGCAACCAAGCAGCCCTAGGGGGTATCCGGCTGACCTTGGGGAAACAAACCACCACGGCGGATATTGATTGGACAGCGATCGTGTTACGACAAATAATTACTAGACTTTCTCCCACCCCAGCTTTATCTAGCAGTTAGAAAATAAAGTATTTACCCAATTTTTATAGGATTAATTTCATAAATTGCGATCGCTTCCCCCTTACCTTTTACTTTTACCGCTTCATCAATTAATCTTAGGGTGAAATTCTTTGGCTCTAATAAGTTGCTAAGTACAGCATTAGTGGCAATGATTCCACAATTATAATTTCTAGTCAGGCTTTCTACCCGAGCAGCCACATTCACTGCATCCCCAATCACAGTAGATTCAATTCTAGAAGTAAAACCCACCGTTCCCATAATTACTTCACCCCGATGAATCCCGATCCCAATTTGAATCCGGGGTTGCTGTTGACTATCTTGTAGAACATTAAATTCTTGGAGCGATCGCTGCATTTCTAAGGCTGCTTTTAGAGCATTATCGCTATATTCCGTATCAAAAAGTGCCATGATGGCATCACCAATATATTTATCAATAAAACCATCGTGAGCATCGATCGCTTCTCCCATACAAGCTAGATATTTATTCAGAATCTGAAAAGTTTCTTTCGCACTCAGTTGTTCTGACATAGAAGTATAACCCCGAATATCAGCAAATAAAATTGTGATTGTCCGGGTAGCATAAACCCCTACTTTAATATTTTCTACCCCATCTGAAGCAATCACACTTAAGAATTTTTGGGGTACAAATAACTGGAAAGCTGTTAGGGTTTTTTGAAGTTTGTAAAAAGAATCTTGGAGAGCGATCGACATTTCATTAAAAGCGGTAGCAAGAGTACCTAATTCATCAGAACGATCAACTACAGCCCGGTAATTTAGATCTCCTGCTGCAATAATCCCGGCACTTTGCTGGAGTCTTTGAATTGGTTGGCTAATTTCTTTGGCTAGTAAGTAAGCACCTCCTAAGCCTAATATTAAACCAAATATCCCCACTAGCAAAACCCTAAAAATTGCCTTAGCTACCGCCTCATTAACCCGTTCTAAAGAGCTACCAATTCTCAGCGTCCCTAATCTTTCCCCAAAGGAATTACGAATACTGTAGGCAGCCTCAATTACTGCCTCGCCTCGATGCGATCGCCTCTTGCCCTTTGGAAATTCAATATCTTCCAATAAAAAAGTTTCTTGAAATAAAGTATCCTTAATTTCTACTAAGGCATTTTGACTAATAAAAGCAGGAACTATGTCGGGAATATACTGCTCAACAAATCTCTGATCACTAGCCGCAATTATTTGATTTACTAACCGACTATCAGATACCATTACGTAGGCTAACTCATTATTTCTCTGCATCAAAATATCAATTGTTAGCCGCATTTGCCCCCAGTTACGATCGACAATTTCGCTGACCCAAGAATCTGATAGAGCAAACACTAGAGCTTGAAGTTCCTTTTCTTTTTGTTGACGATGTAAATAATTCTCATTTCCTGCCCACATGAAAGTTACTACCCCGATAATTACGATCGTTAGCAGGGTGGTTGCAGTCATAATTCTTAATTGAATTGATTTAAACACAATTCTTATAGGAGATAAGTTTATAGGTTCATTTAGAAAGAATTTCTTCCGCGCTGCGGGAGAATCTCTATTTCTTTAACACTACCGTTTACTTGAAGATTTTTAGGAAATTCATTGAACTTCAATTCTTTCTACTAAAGTAGCCCAGTGTTGGCTATTTTTAGAACTCATAGTAACACCATTATTACAACTATTAGAAAAAGCAAGCGTAACTGGTCCGCCCATACTAGTAGGAATTATATTTGAGTTTTCTCCCCAAGCAGTTACCAATATAATATTGCAATTTGCTACCTCCTGAATAGTTAGCTGTACTGGTTCCTGAGGTTCACTACTCTGAGATGATTTACCTTTAATTAATACCTTAGTCTGAGAAGATAAATTAATATTAGCCTTACTAATTACATCCCGTAACTTTACCCCCGTTAATTTTATTTTTCCTATAGGCCAGCCAAATTTATAACCAGCGGTTTCTTCTATAGTAATTTGGGGTAGGGATTCTAGGTCCTTGCGATCGAACACCTTGCTCCCCACATCAAAAGGTGTAACATCTACTTTAATATTAACTGTTTCGTTCCCTACTACCATATCTGTAACATAAAAAACCCAGAAAACATCAGAATATTTATCTGGTAATTCAGGATAATCACTGTAGGGAAATACTAGATATAAAGGACCTCCTTCACTACGGGTTAGAGGCTTACTATCTTTGTCCCAAGCAAGGAGAATAGGATACTTTTGAAGGTCTTCTAGACTAACAGTAACTCGATAGTTATTAGAAGATAAAAAAGTTACTTCTTTAACCTTGGGGTCTACTTCAGATTTTTCTAGAATTTGAGATACTGCTATGCCCTGGAAAGTTTGGATAGCTTCTCTATTTTCAGTATTGTGAGGATTTGTAGTTTTAATTTCTTGGGGAGATAATTTTCTCAGTTCACTAAGTTTCCAAGCCGATCGCTTTTGGATTTGGCCTTGGACTGTAAGATACCATTCTTGAGATTGATTGCCTTGCTTTTGTTCAGCAATAGTTTGGACGATGGATTGGTTCAGATCGATCGCTTGTTGTCGCCATCGATCTAGTTGGACAGAACTAGGCTGTTGTTGACAATTTGTCAACCCTAATACTAAGCAAAAAGAAAGAATTAGTAACCCTAGAAATCTGCCCATTGCTCTACCAACTCATCAATAATTACGATACTAATTTTTGAAATAATCTGGTTCTTGGCCAGGTTTCCATTTAATATTGCAGCCAATACTAGGTTTTTGTTCTGGACTAAGAGCTTGACCCGCCAAGAGAGTATCGATCGCTCTTCGCAGATCCAACCCCGTGACCGGAATATCTAAACTAGGCCGACTATCATCCAATTGCCCTCGGTATACTAGATTATATTTACTATCAAATAAAAAGAAATCAGGGGTACAGGCCGCAGTATAAGCCTTAGCTACTTCTTGAGTTGCATCATAGCAAAAGGGAAAATCAAATCCTAAAGTTTCTGCCATTTCTTTTAGTTTTGGCGGTGCATCATCAGGATATTTTTCAGCATCATTAGAACTAATGGCGACAATGCCTAAGTTTTTATTACCATAGTCTTGACCGAGCTTGGCTAATTCTTGCTCAATATGTTTGACAAAAGGACAGTGACAGCACATAAATATGACTAATAAGCCTTGTTTTCCCGCAAAACTAGCTAAAGAAATATTCTGCCCAGAAACAGCATCGGGCAAATTAAATTCAGGGGCGGTGGTTCCCAATGCCAGCATAGTGGAAGCAGTTCTAACCATAAGTAAATCCTTGTTATTTATAAACCATTAATTTATCTCGATTTTACGATAGATTGTAGCTATCACAATTTTCTAAAGATTAGTAATACAGTCCCTCCTATAAAAAATTATGGAACGTCCCAAACTTGTGGCAATTATTACAGGGGTAATTTCTATTACTCTGGCGATCGCTTATCTGCTTCTTGTCCAATTTCTCGATTTTCGGGGAGAAATGCTCCCAGCACCCACTAGTCAAGTTCCTTCTCTGACAATAATTGCTTAGAAAGGTAGAAAACTCCCGTAGGGTGGGCATTGCCTACCTATTTGAATTGTGCTTACTTATCCGGGTTAAGGTCAATAAACCTCTTGCGGAATTACTTGCATCCTCCACCCTGCCGGAAGTAAACTATGGGGAAAAAGGGCTAAAAATTTCTCCCCTCTCCCGCTCTGGGAGAGGGGCTGGGGGTGAGGGCTTCTTATCATTTACGCAAGAGGTCTAATGGCTACAGAAACAGTTGATCCCTCTTTTCTGCTACTTATACCAGACTCCTATCAAGGTGGGCATTGCCCACCCTACAAGTTTTACTAAGCCATCTAAAGAGTAAAAGTGGCAGACTCACCATTGGGGTTAACAACCCGAATAGTGGTAGCGACTACTGGGGCAGTAGCCCGGATCTGTTGATCGCTATCAACCCAAACTCTGGTGGCTGGAGTATCCCCAAAGAATACCTTTAACTGAGTATTAGTAGTTTCTTCAGTTCCTGTCACCGTCGGCTCGATCCCCGCCGGATTGTGTTGGCGAATTGCTACCCATTTTACCCGGATATCAAAGGGTTCCGTGATCCAAGGTGAATAGTTGAAATATCCCCAGAAGGGACGATCGAGGCCGGTGCGTTGGGTTAATAATTCGGGATTATAATCCTCTAGCCAAGCAATATCCGTAGAATTGCCCTGGCGATCTAGGGTAAGGGTGAAAATTTTATTTCTAATGGTATTTGTCCCCAGGCGAGAACTACCAATATTTTCCCAAGTGCTACCAGTCCAGTAACCTATTTTCTTTTGGGGAGGATTGCCTTCTAGGGGATCGTAGAGGGCTACGGTACGATCGAATCCTCCGGCCGAGAGTTTCCCCCGACTAGTCCCGCGCATAATATCCACTTCAGAATCCACAGCGATCGAACTGGGCAGATTATAGATTTCTGGAGCTGATTGGTTGAGATAAAAACCAAAAGTACCGTAAATATCATTTTGGGCAGCAGTTCCCCGGATTACCATTGCTCCCCCCGTTTCTTCCACTGTCACCCCCGGCGCCTGTTGGCTATAATCGGCGATCCAGTTTGGGCGTTGACCATCCCCAAAGGTATCAAACAGCAAAAATACTAAGTTGGGATTACTCACAGCTCCCAGCACTGGATTACCATAGCCCATAGTAATAGTGCTAGTTCCTTGGGCAGGAATACTAGGAACTTTCAGCCAAATCCGGGTGACAGTTGTATTGATCCCCGACTGAATCCAGTAGGGAATATTGACTCCGTTGACCATAAACCGAATATCCCGGCCGTTGGTCTGCATTTTGCCTTGGGCAATCAGAGCTTGGGTATTAATTCTGACTAAGACTTGGTAATCTTTTAGCTCCTGAGCACTGCCATTATTGATCAAAATATTTCGGGTATAAGGATGAATTGCTCCCGACTGAAAGCCTTCTCCTGTAATTGTGGTTGTCGCTCCAGCAGCGATCGGTTGCGGTGTCACCCTAGTAATTTTGACAGAACTGGGGTTTGGAGTAGGCGATGGCGTGGGACTAGGAGATGGTGTAGGACTAGGCGATGGAGATGGAGTTGGAGATGGAGTTGGTGTAGGGAAAGTACCCTGATTATTGGCAGTAACCCAATTCCCGCTTGCCGATTTAACTTCTAGTTGATTCAACTGGGCAGCAGATAAGGTAGTAGAGGCAGAGCCAGTTCCCGTTGCAATGGTGAGATTGTTTTGATAATTAGTTTGGCTATTGAAATTAGTAACTATATTGCTACCACCTACTCTTAGTTGAAAATCCAGAGGAACCTTTCTACCGGGGGGTAAATTAGTTAAGTTGCAATTCAGGTTTGTGCTGCCTTGGGTGCAACTAGCTTGGACTTGATTGAGATCGCCATCTCTAGCGATCGCTCCGGCTACAAAAGGAGTCGTTCCAAATTCCCTCGCCCCAATATCAGGAGCCGCCCCAGAAAAACCATTGGTATAGGGAGGTAACACTTGTCCTGCATTGATCAGAGGAGAGCCAACTTCTGGGGAAAACTGGGCATCAATACCCGGAGTAGGATTGCCAAAGAAATTATTACTATAGGCGATCGTCCCTGCACTAGAGGGAGTTCCCGGTGGTTGACTCTGGCGCCGGATCAGGTTATTGCGAAACTCCAATCCGGTCATAAAACCATCCCGAATTAAGTAGTCCAATTCATCGGTGGTGTTATTATAAACCCGTATATTTAGGTTATTTTTACCGGGATTATATTGACGAGCCTCGGAGCTATTGGGGTTGTAGCTGGCCAACATCAGCCCCGCAGAACTTAAATTCCACATAATATTATGGTGAATATCAAATCCAGTTGAGTTGTCATCAGCATAGATACCGTGAGCACCAAACTGCTGGTCGGAACTCTTTTTTTCTCCATAGCTATCGTGGACTAGGTTATAAGCAATCTGTGCTCCACCCCCTTCTGCCCCCCAACCATAGATTGCCCCTAGGTCAGAAATCCGCCGATGAGATTGGGAAATGTCGTTATAAAGGACATCTACTCCCTTTTCTAGCTGTACCCAGTAGCGTCCCGCATTAAACATCGTATTCTGCCGAATCTTCGTCCCCGGAGCTGATCCCCCAATTCCTACCCCAACTCCCACGTAACCCACATTTTGGATCACATTATTTTCAATCAGGTGATTACTGCCACTAAGTTGAATCATCCCCGCCGGGGCATGGGCAAGATAAGAGTTGATAATTTTGTTATTAGTGCCTTTAAGAGAAATAGTGATCGTTCCCCCGGTATAAAAGTAGGTAGGAGCCTCTTGAAAATGGTGCGGATAGCGCCAATCTACTTGATCGATCGTAATATTATTCGTGCTTTCAAACTGAACCGTCGCTCCAAATATCGCTAAATTTTCAATCTTAATGCCCGATCGTTGCCACAGATCAAAAGCATAGTTGCGGCGTTTTACCTGTACTTTAGGCGCATTACTACTGCGGGGATCAATCCCATTAGGAGGCAGAATAGTTAGGGTAAATTGACTAGCATTACTATCATTCTGCGGAGGATCAACAAACCATTCTCCCGGTGCATCCAGAAAGTCTTTTCTGCCCCAAAGATAAAAATAATTATTTGCCTTGGGAGATAGCATTCCCGGATTATCTCCCCCCTCCACTCTTGTCGTCCCATTCCGATTTCCTCCAGAGCCGGGATCTGGGTTGCAGACAAAGTTGACTGTACTACCACTTTTATTAGTCACATCACAGGTTCCGGCCATACTCCGATAGCCAACTATGTAAGAAATTTTACCCCCACTAAAATTAGGTAGCTGACTGAGGCTAGGAGTAGTGTAACTGGCATTATTCCCACTACCCGTGGCCGCCGTGGCTCTGACGTTATCTTCCCGAATAGCTCCAGAGTCCGTTAGTTCGGTCACATAGTTAATATTTGCCAAATTAGGCCATCTTGCTTCTGGGAGCATCTGTCCGCCCCAGAATACTTGATTATTGCCCAAGAATTCCCAGTTTCGGCGATTCATACTCCAGTTAAGAGTGGTGCTATAAGACCCATTAGCACTGGGTTGCCAAGCACTGGGTGCAATTTCTTCTGCTCCAGAAATAATAGTGTCTGTACCTGATCCCCGAAATGTCAGATTATTCTGCCGGGGCTTAACATTTTCTCGATAAATACCGGGAGCGATCGCACAAATACTCCCAGTAGGGGCTGTATCTGCACATTTCTGTACAGTCCGCCACGGAGAATTGCTAGTTCCAGCATTACTATCATTTCCAGTAGCTCCATTAACATAGTAGGTAGTAGAAGTTTGTCCCCATACCTTGGGGATGTTAATAAATACTAAGCAAGCGATCACAGCGATCGCTAAGTAACGTTGACCATAGCGGTACATAGAAAACCTCGCAATATATTATTCAGCCAACAATTGATGATTTATTTACAATTTATTGATTGAGTTTATTTGTACAGTCGTGACAGTCTGAGGCAAATTTCTTTGCCGAGTAGGATTTAAAATTGGGGAAATTCTTAATTAACTAAGCTATAACAGCTCAGAAGATAGACCTACTAAGAACTTGATACTATTTTTGGAGATGACAACCCTCTTAATCTAGAAAAAAGTGTTGTACCAACATGGACTTTTGTAAATCTTGTGTAATCCTAATGTAAATTTTTTGTAAATTCCTCAGTAATATTACAGAAATATTTTTACAGCTAGAAGACGTACCCAAAGAGTACGCTCTTTAACCTTTTTTAACTTATGGAGGATTGTTACTTAGGAAAAATAAGATTCCTAGGGCTGATTTTCTAGCCAATCACGACCGATACGGATAGTAAAATCTGAATTGATATCTCCTGTAGATGAGGCTTCTAGGCTACCAACACCAAAGGCTCGCCGTAATTTATTTGCAGTTTCTAGATCGCCCTGTTGAGCAATAATCTGAGTTTTTGTCACACTTTCTGTCCAGTCAGCAACAATATAAGTATTGTCAAAACCCTTACTCGCTAGATAACTGGCAAACCTTTCTGCCACTTTTGGAGTTCCAGTAGCATTTTGGACAGCAATACGGATAGAGGAGAGGCGTTGCTCTGGAGTTGAATTCGGAGTACTAGTGCTGGGGATTGTAGTCTGGAAATACTCCTGCATTAAACGATCGCGCACCTGGGTGTTAAGCAACCAATAACTAGCTTTATACTCTTGGGGCTGACTAAAACGGCCAGGTAGTAGCACCATTCGCAATTTTTCTGGCTGTAGATCTAGCATGAAGCCACCTAGAGCCATAGTTTCTTCCAAGCTAAGATTTGTATCCACATACTGCTGTATCACACCGAGAATCTGGGGCAGCCGGGGCAAAACTGTCGGGTTTAATAACCTCTGCCGCAGGGCTTTTAGAAGAGTTTGTTGACGTTGGACTCGCCCAATATCTCCATTACCATCGCCCCGGAAACGAGCGAATTGTTCTGCTTGAGTGCCATTCAAAGTCTGCCAACCCGGTTTTAGGTCAATAGCCAGATTTTGCGTCACGTCTTTATACTGCATGGCGTAAGGAACATAAATTTCTACACCCCCCATCATGTCTACTAGCTCTCGCACCGCATTATTTGTTACCCGAACATAGCGATCGACCGTCACATTATTCAGCGTCCGACTTACAACTCGTGCAGTCAGAGTTGCCCCTCCTTCTACATTTGCTTGATTAATTTTACTAATCCCTAAGTTAGGAATCTCTACTCGGGTATCCCTAGGAATAGAAAGGACACTTGCAGATTTACCTTGGGGATCAAGACGCACTAACAGCATAGTATCCGTATGACCAGAAAAAGCTTCAGGAGAATTCGCCGGAGCATTAGGAACCCAATCTACTCCTGTCAATAAAATATTCACCGGTCTAGCCAAACTATAACGAAAGCCCCGCTGCCATAGATCTTCCTTAAGATTAGTAGGCTCATCAGATTTTAATAAAGGACTAATAGGCGTTAAAAGAGCTACGGTGGCTCCTAAGGCTGCGGAGACGGTAGCCGTAATACAAAAAGCAGTTCCCCAGAATGCCCATTGAACTAACTTCTTACTCAAGGGTGGAGACTTATGAAAGTGGTTATTAGGAGGCTGATTTATCACCTCCTGGGCAGCCTGAGTTGTGACTTGTTTTTTTCTAGGCGACTGTTCCTGTCGGGAGCCATTGCTAGGATCAACAGACAAGCCATCCTTGGGCTGTTGTGGGAATTGTTCAACGATTTTCTTCACCCCTCACCTCAAAACATTACTACTCTGAATAGGATTTTTATCCTAAAAATTTCTTAACCATTACTATTACTATAGATATTTCCTAGGGATTTTTAACTCTAGTAATTTTCAACTAAAGTAAAGTAATATTAAGTTATATTAATACTATTAAAATAAAAACCGGATAATACCTTGTAATAAGTTTATGTCTCCTTTTCAACCATCTCAACCATCGGAGCAGGATTTACTAAAAACCCTACTGCCTCCACTCTTAGAGGATTTTCATCACTGGTTCACTCGATCGCTCAATTTATTAGAAAATGAGAAGATTACTTTTTTAAGTGCAACTCAGCAAGCCGATCTCCTAGAACGGATAAAACTTGCTCATAAAGAAGTCGTTACTGCTCAGATGCTATTCACAGCTACAAATGGGGAGGTAGGTATAGCAACAGCTATTTTGATTCCTTGGCATCGATTACTAGGAGAGTGTTGGCAAATTTCTCGCCAATGGCGTCAAACCCAAGCCCTCATTCCAGAAAATTCACCTAAAAATTTACCTAACTACCAACAGTAAAGATTAGCTACTAGTAATCAGCACCATCCAAGTTTGTTAAAAGTTTCTCAAGTCACCTCCTATAAATACTCTAGATAAAATAGCCCAAATAAATTTCAATATAAACTTAACCCTTACTGTCCCGGAGGAACATGTCATGTTACATCTCATTTATCTTGTCGTCTTTACAATCTTAGCCTTACTCGCAATTAGTAACCTGCTAAGGAGTCTAGTTACCCTAAGTATTGACTCCCAACGCCCACCAACTTCCTCTGGTAGGTATTCACAATCTCAGCCCTTAATGGGAAAATCAGTACCTCCTCATCCCGAACTCCTGGATACCTATGGTAACCCTATTAATGAACCTCTCCTGATTATGCGATCGATGAGCGTAGAGGATGCCAGAGAACAGCTAGATGCTCTTTATCATAGTTCTCCTAGCCACAATACTGACACTCCCGAAGAAGCATAAAATTTTTTACATTATTTTTTATTTAATAAAAAGCTAGAAATGTAATCCTAATCTCCTTTGTTTTGAGCTATAATCCTATTGGCCGCTAACTCCGCAGCGACCGAGAAGCATTGGTGTCGGGTGTATCCTATCCTGATAAAGTTATACTGAGTGAGAAAATATTGGTTTTTACCCGCAGCCTATGAGTACTCTTGTAAAAATTGTTGAGCCTGTTGGCCTTCTGGATGGCACTAAGGCTGGTAAGTTTCGTGAAGAAATTAGTCAGTTAGTAGAAAATAAGGCAGAAGTAGTACTAGTTGATTTTAAGAATGTCACCTTTATGGATAGTTCTGGTTTGGGAGCTTTAGTATTGGCGTTAAAAACAGTACGGGCTTCCGGCGGTAAAATGTTTATCTGTTCTGTGAATGATCAGATTAAGATGCTATTTGAGCTAACTAGTATGGATAGAGTCTTTGAAATTTTTGCTAATCGGGGTGAATTTGATAAACACCTAGCTTCCCTCTAAGGCTATTCTAGGGGAAATTTATTAGTATCTATAGGGTTATGGCGGGCATAACGTCTGATCTCATTAGCGGTTTCTTGTCGCCAATTCATTGGTAACATACCAGTTAACTCTTGCCAAACCACATTAATAGGCATTAAAACTTTCTTAGATTCTTTGCGAATGTAAGGATATTTACAGGGACTACTCTCGTCCATAGATAAATCACTAATTTTCCATTCTCCGTTAATTCTTCGCCTAATAACTTCCCCAACATACACCACTAAATTGTCATACAGATCGTTTATCAAATCAGAGTGGGGATCATAATCTAGACTGCTAGAGTTGGCAGGAGCTTTGTACCTTTCTGCTTTTTGGGTAATAATATCCAGACTAGAATAGGAAAAATCTAACTGTTGGGGATCGATCGCTAATTTTGCGGCCAAATCACTAATCAAAAAATCGATCTGGAGAATTAAATTTTCCCTGTACTGGGAGTAGTAATGCCAATGGGTGACAGAACTATAGCAACCTCTGGCTAGGTCTTGTTGATAACGTCTGTGCGATCGTACCCACTGCAAAAAATATTCCCCAGCATAAATATCCCCCTTACCTCCCAAACCAGTTTCTCTAGGATCAAAAATAAATAAAAATCTATTTTCTGGCAATTCATAAACTAAGGGTTGATTTCTATAGCCAGTGGGATAAATTTGAGCAAAACACTCAGTAAATTCTGTATGAAATCTTCCTTCAGTAGCCACCAACTTCTGTACTTCTGGCCTTGTGAGGCGTTTAGAATTAAGACAGTTTTTCTTTTTCATAAAATCTAAGGAAACGTGAGTTTGGTTTAAGGAAAAACCCTGACCCTAAGCCTAAAGACTTTCCCTGAGCGAACTTGTACTGAGCGGAGTCGAAGTAGTCGAAGGGAACATTTCCGCTACAAATGAAGATACTCGATCAAAGATTTGTGGTGGGGTTTTGGCTTCGACTTCGCTCAGCCATCGATAATGGTTATGGTTTTCGTAAAATGGTATTAGGGGGATTTCTTATTCCGAACTCACGTTAAGAAACAATCAGAGAAGGGTGTTGGCCATCTTGTTAATTTGTGAATGGAAGAGATGAAAATACAGTTAAAAATATTTGTACGACGGGGGCATCCACCGCTAAGTTAAGCGATGTTAGACAGGTTTTGCCTACGATCGCCATTTGAGCTTAGAAGCCCCGTACGTAGCCTTCGGCGGCAAGCAACATGCCGGGGAGTAGGTCAATATATTTTCTATAAAACTATTCGCCAGTGATGGACAACTCTCCGACCCAGACCCTAGGGGACAAACCGCCGGGAGTGATTTCTGGTTCAGATTCTACATAGACGATCGACTTCAGAACTTCCCGAAAATCCCCAGCAACGGTGGCGGATTCAATACTAGTTTTCTTGCCACGACTGACAATCCAGCCATCAAAGGGCAGAGAGAAAGAACCTTGGAGGGATTTCACCCCAGCATGG
>JANMHD010000267.1:0-10036 GCA_031374985.1 Coleofasciculaceae cyanobacterium OTE_70_metabat_329
TCCCGCCCATTGGCCCAATTATCAAACCAACCCGTGGGCGGCCAAGCCTCAGCAGGTAAATTCGCCTTCTCATAATCATAAACCGGAACTTCTTCTAGGAGTTGCAAAGGTAAATCATGCATAGCGTAGGCAATATCCTCACGAGTGAAAATTGTAGACCAGTTTACCTCTGACATCTCCCTAATTAGCTGGTCTGGTTCATAGCCATCTATACAAAGGAAAGTATTAAACAGGAAAATCCCCCCGGAATGAAGCCCATCACACATTTTTGCCAACAATAAGCGCAACTGATCCGCATCTCGGAAATGGGAGACAACCTCTGCTGCCACAGCTAAACTATAGTAGGCAGGAGCCATGCGTACCAAGGGGCTGAGAATATCGGCATTGTATACCCGGACTGGGAGTTGCTCCCCCTGAGCGGCGGTCTCAATTTGTTCTGCAAAAATTGGGGTCATCTCCAGAGCATCCACAGCATAACCCATGCGGGCTAGAGGTAAGGTATTACGTCCAGTCCCGGCTCCAATGTCTAAGATATTGATCTTGTTGATCTGGTGGGGACTGCCCAGAGATTTAGCCACTTCCAAGAGCTTAGTATCAGGATGAGAGCCAAACAGGGGAGGTTCTCTCGTGTCTACCCATGTTTGGTACTGGTCAGTCATGGAAGCGACTATGTTGGAGATATTATAGGTCAGTCCTCCCGTTTCACTGGGTTCATAGCGCAGGATCACATTAGAGTGGGGCGAGGCTTGAAACCCTTGTTCTAATTGGGGTAGGAGAATATCTCTGAGGTTTTGTAGTTCTTCAGGAGAGAAAGCCTTGCCGATCGCCGTAAAAATTTCACTAAAACCCTGGACAAAATAATCCACCAAGGAAGGAACCGAAGGAACTACCACCTCACCTCTAGAGTAGATGCGAGTTTGGAACCTAGCCATAATGGAATCTTTTAATACCTCTTGATCGGTAATAACCTGAGGTGTGTAACTGGGGGATGGGGTGCGGTTTAAGGGAGAGCCAACTTTAAATTCGATAACTTCTGGTTTCATTCTGGTTAAGATTTTCGATTTAGAGGATTAAATTTAAGGAATTCGATAGAAAAATCTAGGAAATTTGCTGTAGCTTTCAACGAGTGTCTTTAACTCATTCAACAATATCCTGAACTATCGTGACACATTTGGGGATTTTCAGCACTTTATAGATCGCTATATCTTTATGCAGTTATTCCAAGGGAACCTTATTAACCCATCTTCGAGTCTAAAGTTTGTGGTAGGATCTCTAGCCTAGCTGGTTAAGATGGCAGACTCACCGGAAAGGAGAAAAGCTTTGACATTGTTATTTTTGCAGAAAATGGGGAGCAGAATTGCTGATTATTTGCCCATAGATCAGGGTTTGTGGCACAAAATAGATCTATTAAAGGCTTTAGTTCAGAGGGATCTAGAGGGAAAGTATCGGGGGTCTTTTCTAGGGAATTTCTGGACAATTCTTAACCAACTTGCCCAGCTATTAATTTTCACCTACGTTTTTTCAATTATCCTCAAAGTACGTCTAACTACCAAAGGGATACATACTAATGATAATTTGTCCTTTGGGCTGTGGCTATTTGCCGGGTTGTTGTCTTGGACTGCTTTTAGTGGAGGATTTTTGCAAGCAGCAACTTCGGTGGTAAATCAGCCCAATTTGGTTAAGAAAGTGGTATTTCCCCTAGGATTATTACCCTTAGTGCCGATTTTAACAGCCTTTGTAGAAAGTACCTTTGGTCTGCTCACCCTCTTGGGTTTTATGCTGCTATTGACGGGTAAAATTCCATTAACGATCGCTCTCCTACCCTTGGTTTGGATTCCCCAATTGTTAATCACCGCTGGTTTTGGCTATCTGGCCGCCGGGTTAACTGTTTTTATTCGAGATATTCCCCAGACTCTAGGGGTCTTAATTAATCTCTGGTTCTATGTCACGCCGATCGTTTATCCTACAGAAGTAATTCCTGAGGCTTGGCGTAATTGGGTATTTTGGCTGAATCCCCTAGCTACTATTTCTACTTTTTATCGAGAAGCAATTCTAGATGGCAAAATTACCCATTGGCGAGAATTAGGATTTACAGCTTGCATGGCTGTAGCTATTTTTGCCTTTGGTTTGTGGGTTTATCGCCGTGCCCGTCCAGCCTTTGCTGATGTCCTTTAAATAGCTAATAGTTAACATCAAAGATTAATACCTGATAACTAATACCTGATAACTAATACCTGATGACTGATACCGCTATTGCCCTAACTAATATTTCTAAATGTTATCGGCGCTATAACCATCCCAGCGATCGCCTCAAAGAATTGCTTTTTCCCCAGCGTAGTTACGCTCAGGAATTCTGGGCATTAAAAGATATCAACTTAGAAATTCCTAGGGGTAAAACTGTGGGGATCATTGGCAGAAATGGTTCTGGCAAAAGTACTCTGTTGCAAATTATTGCCGGGACTGTCACCCCTACTACAGGAACCCTAGGAGTTCATGGCCGCATTGGAGCATTGTTAGAATTAGGGAGCGGTTTTAATCCAGATTTTACGGGTCGAGAAAATGTTTTTCTGAATGGGGCAATTCTAGGAATTAGCCGGGAAGAAATGATGGAAAGGTTTGAGGCGATCGCTAATTTCGCCGACATTGGGGACTTCCTAGAACTACCAGTCAAAACCTATTCTAGCGGCATGATGATGCGCCTTGCTTTTGCAGTTTCTGTCAATCTAGAACCGGATATTTTAATTATTGATGAGGCTCTATCTGTAGGAGATGCAGTATTTCAATTTAAATGCTATGAAAGGTTAGAAAAACTTACCGCTTCTGGGGTGACAATTCTCCTAGTCTCCCATGATATCAAGACTGTCAAAACTTTTTGTGACCATGTAATTTATCTCTCCAAAGGACTAGAAATAGCATCAGGTACAGCAGACGAAGTGGCAGAATTATATTTTATGGATCTGCGAGATGAACAGCGCAAAGTCCTGACAGATAAAGCAATAGTTAAAACTAAACCGACTCTTAACCAAAATCAAAGTACAGCCTTTGGAACTGATGAAGGGCAAATTCTTAAAGCTACTTTTATTAATACTGATAGTGATACTTCTGTATTTACCCTAGGGGATGAAATTAAAATTGCTGTAGAAGTGGAATTTCTTAGTAACCTCAAGTATCCCGCCCTGTGTATTATGGTGCAAGACCGGAAAAGCATTCCCATTGGGGGTAAATATATTCGCCTCAACATAGATGATCTAGAGGAGAAAAATACTACTAAAACTATTATGTTTTCTTTTCCTTGTAAGCTCTCTGAAGGCAATTATTTTATTACCCTCAGATTAGAAAATCGCCAATCTGATAAAACTTCTTTTTTGATTGATAAGCAAGCTGGAGTTCTTTCCTTTGAAGTCATGCGAACTACAGATAAGAAATTTTTAGGGATGGTAGATCTAGAAATTGAAGGTGTTAGCCTGGAGTTGGAAGATTGTGTTAGCCTTGAGGTAATCTAAAAAAATCTATGGGCAGAGTTTTATTCTATAGAGATTTTCATGGTTTTACAGGGGGTCATCTAAAAGTATGGAATTATTTCAACCATACTTTGAAGAGCAAAGATTACCAACCTTACGTTAGTTTTACTCCTAATTCTCTCTGGAATAGTACTAATCCTTGGAGTTTATTTCCGCAGCAAGTCATTATAGGTCAAGATTCTCCCCGTAGTGTTGGAGAAATTCTTGCTCCCTCCCAGCAATCTATTAAAGATTCAGCTAGTTTTCCTATTGCTCAGGATTCCCTTCGTTGCAGTACAGGAGAAATTTTCACTTTATCTCAGCAAATTGTCCAAGATTTATCAAGTTTCTCTAACTTTAATTCTTCAGAAGATATTTTGTTTTTAGCTGGGTTAGATTGGCTCCGTTTATCAGAAGAGGAAAGGCGAAATTCCCCTAGGCCAATTATTAATTTGATTCAAGGGTTTCGTCATGCAGATCCGCACCATAGGTGTTATGAATTTCTTCAGTATCCGGCGATTCGGATTTGTGTGAGTCAAGAAATCAAAGCAGCGATCGCCGCCACGGGTCGACCTAAAGGCAAGATTTTTGTTATTCCTAATGGGATTGATCTAGAGAAATTTACATCTCCTAGGCTAATGGATGGGGTTAGATTACCCGATCGCTCCCTTCAAGTTACAATTGTAGCCCTGAAGCAACCTCAACTAGCCCGGCAGTTAAAGTTACAATTGCAAGCAACTTTCCCAGAAATTCAGATTAAAATGATTGATTCCTTTTTACCCCGCCATGAATTTATTCAATGTCTGCAAGAAAGTCAAATTACAATATTTTTGCCCCTAATTACAGAGGGATTTTATCTTCCTGCTCTGGAAGGGATGGCAGCGGGGACTTTAGTAATTTGTCCAGATTGTGTGGGGAATCGATCGTTTTGCTTAGATAATTGGAACTGTTGGCGACCAGAATACAAACTAGCTAGTATTTTTCAGGCCGTGGAGCAGGCTTTGACCGCTGACTCTAGCAAGCAACAGGAAATTCATCACCATGCTCAACTAACGGTGGCTAAACATGATTTAATAGCAGAGCGGCAGGCATTTTTAGAAATCTTGGCAAATGTGGAACAACTATGGCGGGAAGTATTAACCAAATGAACTTAGACCTAAACTTAAAAATAGAACCCAAAATAAATCCCCACAATATTCTCTTGACGGGTGTTCCTCGATCGGGGACAACCCTCACCTGCCATTTACTCAATAAATTACCCAATACCGTCGCTCTCCACGAACCGATGACGGTAAGGCTCTTTGCGGATTTGCCAAATCATGGGGCGATCTGTGATCAAATTGATAATTTTATGAATCAGGTCCGGCACTTAGCTTTGACCAAGGGAACAGTAATTTCTAAGCATATCAATGGGCAAATTCCTGATAATCCTATCTCGGCTAAATCCACAGAAACGGGCTTAAGACCCCCCCTAGCTACCCACGGTGAGATTCCGATTGCCAAGAAATTAGATGAGAATTTTGATCTGGTGATTAAACATCCGGGAGCTTTTAGTGCTGTAGTTGAAGGCTTAGTAGATCGGTTTCCCTGTTATGCGATCGTCCGTAATCCTTTATCAATTCTTGCCTCTTGGAATAGTATTGCCATGGCGCACCGGACAGGTCATGCCCCTGCGGCGGAGAGATTAGATCAAAAATTAGCCGAAAAATTAGCAACTATAGAAGATAATACCGATCGCCAAATTTATCTACTTTCTTGGTTTTTTGATAAATTTTTACAAGTCCTGCCGGATACTTCTATTATTCGTTATGAAAATATCATTGCCTCCCAAGGGAAAGCGATCGCGGTTATCACTCCCGCCGCCCAAAATCTAGCCGAACCTTTGGCCAGTAAAAATAAAAATCCGGCCTACGATCAAGAATTATTTAAGGTACTAGGGGAAAAATTACTGAAAAGCTCTGGTTCTTATTGGCATTTCTACTCTCAAGAAAGTGTGCAGCAGCTATTGGAACAATAACCAAAAATCAATAACTGAATATAGGAGCGATTAAAATCGTAGCTACAAGAACAAAGTCCGCCGGCACAGACTAAGAAAAACTGAATAAATTTATGACTGATTTTTTAGTTAATTTTTTGATAGTGGGTACTCAGAAAGGAGGAACTACCGCCCTAGCTAAGTTTCTTGCCCAACATCCAGAAATTTGTTTTGCACCTAATAAAGAAGTTCATTTTTTTGATAGTGTAGATTACAATGTTGCTGGCGATCAAAGGGAACTAAATTATCATTACCAAAAAGCATTTCCTAATTGGCAAGGACAAAAAATAATCGGGGAGGCTACCCCAATTTATATGTACTTACCCTTTGTAGCGGAGCGGATTTATCGCTATAATCCCCAAATGAAACTGATTTTCCTGCTGCGGGATCCTGTAGAGCGGGCAATATCTCACTATAATATGGAGTTGGGCAGGGGGTTAGAATGCTTATCTCTGCCAAGGGCGATCGCTCTAGAATCTTCTCGATTAGCTAAAGATCGTCATAATTTTCAAGAAAAATCTTCCCTACGTTGCCATTCCTATGTCGATCGAGGTTTCTATGCCCAACAAATTATTAATATGCAGGAATACTTTCCTATCGCCCAAATGTTATTTATTAAAACTAGTGATCTATGGCAGCAACATCAATTAGTTTTGCAAAATATTTATAACTTTTTAGGATTAGTTGATCGGATATTTATACCAGAACAGGAATTAGTTTTTAAGCAAGAAAATTATCTAAAATTTCATCCAGTTAGCTATGCCTTGACTAAATATTACCTCCAACAAAAATTTAGGCAATCCAATCTGTTATTATCAAAAATTATTGGCTGGAACACCTTCAAATGACAAATCAAGCTTTAGTAATTACAGGTATGCACCGATCGGGAACCTCCCTCACCGCTTCTCTCCTCCAAAGTGCTGGTTTGGATGTGGGGCAACGATTACTAATGGAAAATGATAGCAATCTCAGGGGACACTACGAGGACTTAGATTTTGTTAACTTTCACGAAGATATTCTAGATGCCCAAGGATTAAATACTGCTGGCTGGATTCTAGATCGATCGATCCCTATTTCGGAAATTCTCTTACCCCAAGCCACTGCCCTAGTGGAGCGCAACGACTCCAAACCGCTCTGGGGCTGGAAAGATCCCCGGACTGTATTATTTCTAGATTTTTGGCAGCAGTTTATCCCCACCGCTAAATTTATCTTTGTCTACCGTCAGCCTTGGGAAGTGATGGATTCCCTATTTCGCCGGGGCAATCCTACCTTTGTCAAAAATCCTAATTTAGCCTTGGAGGTATGGCAGCATTACAATCAATTAATTCTAGAATTTTGCCAAAAATTTCCAGAGCGATCGCTCCTTCTCAGTCTGGATAGCATTACCCACGACCCGGACTTACTAATTAAAGCTATCCATGAAAAATTAGGTATTACCCTGCAAATTCCTGAAGGCGATCGCTATGATAAATCTCTCCTAAAACGAGAAGCCTCCCACCACCCCTTACTGATCAAGACCTACTTCCCCGAAGCGATCGAACTGTACGATCAACTCTGCCACTATTCTCCTTATCCTTCATCTTCTACCTCCCTCTACCTCCCTCTACCTCCTCCTACAAACCTTGGGTAGCGAAGGATTGGGCTGATTATTGCAGCATGGAAAGACACCGTAATGGTCTAGAGGTAGAAGTCAAGAATATCCATGTACAAATGGTTAAAGCCATGACTGAAGCGGCTCAAGCCCATGCAGCAATTACTGAAGCTCATGCAGAAATAGCCCAAACTCATGCCCAAACCCATGCAGCCATTACTGAAGCTCATGCCCAAGCCCATGCAGAAGTTGTCAAAGCCAATACTATTTTTCAACAAGCCCAGATAGAACTAGAACAGCAACTAGATATTGTCCACCAAGAGTTACATCAAACCCAGATTAACGCTCAACAAACTCAAGAACATCTCCTGGCCACCCAAAGAGAACTGGGCAAAGTCCATACAGAATTAGAACGGCTACGGGGGATCCTGCGAGGTATGGAAAGTAGCAAATTTTGGCTTATGCGGCGCATCTGGATTAAGCTCAAGCAAGTATTAGCGATCGAACAAAAGTAGAATAGCCCGATTATGGTATGATTTACACCGTTTAGCTCCCTATTGAATTATCTGCCCTAAACACTCCCTAAACACTACAAGTAATGAGTCAAGAGAAAAATTCAGTCACCCCAGATGATACCAGTCCATTTAGCAGTCTGGAAGGTCATTTAGATGCACCAATCTCCAGACAAAATACTTCGGATGATACTCTCCTCATTGCTGGCTGGCTATTTAGTACTAGCGAACCCATCCAAAAATTAACCGTCACCATAAATAATCAAGGGGAAGAAAACCTTCCTTACCCAGCATTTCGTCCAGATGTAAAAGATGCTTATCCCCATTACCCCCAAGCCGGTCTGAGTGGTTTCATCTTAAAGTTTCCCATTGCAGTCAATTTTGTTGGGGTATTAAACTTAAAAATCTGGGCAGTGTACCCAAGCAACAGGAAAATATGTGTTTGGGAAAGACAAGTAAACATTAGACCAGAGAATTTATTAGATAAGTTAACAAAACAATCCCAAGAAATCAAATATAAACTTATTTTAGGATTACGAAAGACTAGTGGTGTAATTTTTGCTGTCCCCCGAACAGCTAAGAAAATTTACACGGTTTGGGAACAAAAGGGCATTAATGGTGTTAAAGATAAAGCCTATAGACAAATAATTAGTCATCCTTTAAGTGATTATATATTACCAGATAGTCAACGAGACTGGAGCCAACATATTACCTCTAGTAAGGATTCTAACTATCAAATATGGTTGGATAAAAACTATCCCGGTCAAGATACTTTACAAGGCATGGTGAGAAAATCAAGGTTACTATCCTACCAGCCAACTATTAGTATCATTTTGCCAGTTTATAATCCTCCTCCAGAATTTTTGAGGGAGGCGATCGCCTCGGTAATCAACCAAGCTTATCCTCGATGGGAGTTATGCATTGCTGACGATGCCTCTACAAACCCCCAGATCAGAACCTTATTAGAAGAATATATAACCAAAGACCCACGAATAAAGGTGATTTTTAGGACTACAAATGGTCATATTTCTGCCTGTTCTAACTCAGCATTAGAATTAGCTACTGGTGAATTTATAGCTCTACTTGATCACGATGATCTTTTAACTCTAGATGCTTTATATGAGGTTGTTTCGTTGCTGAATAAACATCCAGAAGCAGATATGATTTATTCGGACGAAGATAAAGTTTATCAAAATGAGCAAAATGAGCAAATTTCTGATCCTTTCTTTAAGCCAGATTGGAGTCCCGACTCTTTTTTGTCTCGCATGTATACTTGCCATTTAGGAATTTATCGACGGGAATTAGTCAATTCTCTAGGAGGATTTAGATTAGGTTATGAAGGCAGCCAGGACTATGATTTAGTCCTAAGACTAACAGAAAAAACTAATCAGATATTTCATATTCCTAAAGTTCTCTATCACTGGCGAGATCACCTCAACTCAACAGCTAGTAATTCTGACCAAAAACCCTATGCAGTTATGGCCGCAGAAAAAGCTTTGTTAGATGCTCTAGATCGGCGGGGTGAGCCGGGACAAGTATTACAAGCTCAAGGGCTAACTAAACATCATGTTATTCGCTACAAAATCAAAGAGTATGGTCTAGTTAGTATTATTATTCCTACTAAGGATTTGGGAGATATTCTAGATCAGTGCCTCACTTCTGTGTTTGAGAAAACAATTTATCCGAACTATGAAGTGATTTTAATAGATAACAATAGCGAAGAAGAATATACTCAGCAAATCATTACTAAATGGCAAGAAAAAGAACCCCGTAGATTTAGATGTCATGAATATCATATTCCTTTTAATTATTCAAAAATTAACAACTATGCAGTTAGTTTAGCCAAGGGAGATTATTTATTATTCCTCAATAATGATATTGAAGTAACTACTCCTGATTGGGTTGATGCGATGGTAGAGCAAGCCCAAAGACCTTCTATTGGAGCCGTGGGAGCTTTACTTTTATATCCTGATGATACGATTCAACATGCTGGGGTTGTAGTGGGATTAGGAGGTGTAGCTGGTCATAGTCATAAGTATTACCCGATCGATGCTCCGGGCTACTTTAATCAACTATTCACGGTTAATAATTATTTAGCTGTCACCGCCGCCTGTTTAATGTGTCGGCGAGAAGTTTTTGTAGAGATAGAGGGATTTGAAGAAAAGATGGCCGTGGCCTTCAATGATGTGGATTTGTGCCTCAAAATGATCGATCGAGGGTATAAAAATCTTTGTCTGCCCCACGTTGTTTTATATCATCATGAATCAAAGAGCCGGGGGCATGAAAATACTCCAGAAAAACAAGCAAGATTTTTGCAGGAGATAAATTATATGCGCTATAAATGGAAAAAATATATTGATTACGATCCTTGTTATAGTGTCAACCTAACCCTCGATCG
>JANMHD010000598.1:0-3149 GCA_031374985.1 Coleofasciculaceae cyanobacterium OTE_70_metabat_329
TTCATAGAACATTGCTGACGCAGAGCGCTAAAACCAGAGTGCATTTCGGCTGCAGCAGACCGAGACCAAGCTCTAGCTATAGGGTCTTTAGCCCATACGCCCGGATGAGATTCTGCTAGATATTCAGCGATCGCAAGGGAATCCCAAACTATAATTTCTCCATCGTGCAAGCAGGGAACTTTCCCGTTGGGGGAGAAGGTTCTAAACTCTTGCCAATTTGATTCCTGAAGAGGGACTAGCTTTTCTTCAAAGGGAATTGATAGCTCTTGCATTAAGACCCAAGGACGTAGCGACCAAGAAGAGTAGTTTTTATTAGTTATATAGAGGGTATACATAGTGATTTTAATTTCTGATTTTAATTTAACGTTTAGCATATAATGCTTCGCCTAACTCTCGGAATTTTCCCGCAGCCAAGATGCGTACAAATCTGGACGGCGGGTTTTGGTTCGATCGATCTGCTGCTGCTTACGCCATTTAGCAATTTCGCCATGATTGCCCGATCGCAACACTTCAGGAACTGGCCAACCCCGAAATTCTGGGGGACGAGTGTATTGAGGGTAATCTAATAAATCAGTTTCAAAACTTTCTAGCTTTAAAGATTCTTCCTTCCCTACAGTTCCCGGTAATAATCTTGTCACTCCATTAATCAAGGTCAGAGCCGGAATTTCTCCACAGGTGAGAACAAAATCCCCTAGGGAAATTTCTCTAGTGACTATATTCACTACCCGTTCATCTACCCCTTCGTAGTGACCACAAATAATTACTAATTGGTCATAATTTGCCACTAATTCCTTGAGCAGCGGTTGTTTCATAGTTTCACCACTGGGAGTCATGAGGATAATCTCTCGCCGTTCCCAAATAGGTAGAGATTCTACCGCCGCAAAAATTGGCTCTGGCTTCATCAGCATCCCTACCCCGCCGCCGTAGGGTTCATCATCTACTTTATGATGGCGATCGGTAGTGAAATCACGGGGATTAACTAAATTTACTTGGGCAATATTTTTGGCAAGGGCTTTACCTAATAAACCGGAACTCAGGCTAGAACTAAAAAAATCTGGAAATAAAGTAACTACATCAAAACGCACAATTTTTTACCTCATCCCAAATTGTACCCTGAACCCACCCTTCGGGAAGCAAGCTACACCCTAGAACTCTTTCACCGGAAAGGGAACCAGAATTGATAAGGAATTAGGAATGTTGTACTTTGGGTAAGACTCCATTAATTCCTACTTGAGAGGGGGAATGGTGGAGAAGTTCCGGGTTGAATCGGTAGCCGACATTACGAATGGTTTGAATTAGGCTAGGCTGGCGGGGATCGATTTCAATCTTTTTACGCAAGGAAAGAATGTGAGTATCGATCGTCCGGGGATTATCGATCGCATTGGGCCATGCCCGGCGTAATAGCTCAGACCTACTCAGAGCATTACCATTTGCTTGGGTCAAGACGTATAATAAGCTAAACTCTTGGGGCGTGAGTTCAATTTGGTGTTTCTGAAAACAGACACTACGCTGGACTAGATCAATTTTCAAGTCCCCATACTCCAAGGATACCGGCGCATTCATCAGCCTACTGCGTCTAGTTAGAGCCTCAATGCGTGCCAAAAATTCTTGCATCCCAAAGGGCTTGCGGAGGTAATCATCTGCTCCAGCCCTAAGACCCGTGACAATATCTAACTCAGTAGTTTTGGCCGATAGCATCAAAATCAAAGATTGCCCCTGTTGATGGAGCCAGCGACAAAATTCCACCCCATCTCCTTCTGGCAGATCGGAATCTAGAACCGTAACCCCCGGTTGGATCTGCTCAAACAAGATTTTGGCAGTGGACAGGTTAGATGCCTGGGATACTCCGTAGCCAGCTTGCTGTAGATGCCAACCCAAGAGCGATCGTAAATTAGCATTCCCTTCAATAATTAAAATCCCCACTGATTTCACAGGCTTGCCATTTTTTCTAATTTAGTAATTTGCACAATAACAAAACTATTGTTAAGGTTCTGTTAGATTTGCTACTCATCAGTTGGGACTTGTCGGTAGTTATACATCTAGACCAGATTTTAAAAACCGATAGTGGAGAAAAATTTCTGAGTCGATCGTCTTAGTTTCTACTAATTGCAATTCTAGTTTATTCAGCAAACCTAGACCATCTACGGGGGTAGGGGCAGATTTACCTCCCAGAATTACAGGACAAATAGTGAGCCAAAATTCATTAATCAGATTTTCTTTGATCAGGGCTGCTACTAATTCTCCGCCCCCTAAAATTACTAGTTTTTTAATTCCTGAGGCGGCTAATTCGGTAAATACTGGTTTCCAGATAATTTCTGGGGATTTAGGCACCGTAATAACTTTGGTAAATAAGTGCTGATTAGTTGCGATCGATTCTTGGGTGGTAATTAGCCAACGGGGAATAGGTTGAGAAAAAAATTTTAGCTGAGGATCAAATTCCCCCCGGCGAGAAACTACAATCTGCACAGGTTGGGGAGGTTTACCTAGCACTTCTCGGAGCTTAAGGTTTGAGGGGGAAATCACTCTGATAGTCGTACCGTAGGCCCGGAGAGTTCCGGCTCCAAAAATTACGGCATCCGCTAGGGCAACTTGGTTTTCGAGGTGGGCTTTGTCGTGGGGGGAGCCAAAACGGGCAGGCGATCGTCTCGCATCAGCGATCTTGCCGTCAGCACTCATGGCTAATACTAAGGTTGTTTGGATTCCTGTTGCTATTTCTGGGGGTATCTCCAATTTCTATTTATCCTTAGCTACTAATTAGCTACTAATATTGATTAAGCAGAATTATAAGTTAGTTGAGGGCGGCTGGAGAGCAATGGTATGAGTGAAGATATTACCCAATGGTTAGAAGAGATCAAATCTCTTAAGCAAAAGATCGTAGATCTAGAGCAGGAGAGGGAAACAGCCCAAGCTAGTGCTGATAATTGGCGGCAGCTATATAACACGGAGGCGCAGCAGCGGCGGATTGAAGCTAAGGCGGCCCAGCAACAGCTAGAAAGCCTCAAGGAGCAGGTACGGCAATTACCGGGGGGCAGTTTATTGGTGAAATCAGATAATCAAGATACACCAGTTCGGGCAGAGGCGGCGGCTTTATCTAGTATTGAGGAGTTACGGTTACATTTAAGTGACATTTTGGAGGAGCGCGATCGCCT
>JANMHD010000602.1:0-1931 GCA_031374985.1 Coleofasciculaceae cyanobacterium OTE_70_metabat_329
ACGGGGATAACAACCGGTGGCGACCACATCTTCTACAGCGTTAATACTTAGGTTATCCATAATTTCCATACCACCGGGAATAATTCCGGCACTGATGATGTCAGATACCGCCGAGCCAGCTTCCTCGATCGAGCCAAAATCTGCCAACAACACACAAATAGATTCTGGGGTCTTAAGAATCCTGAGGGTAATTTCTGTAGCAATACCTAGGGTTCCTTCAGAGCCGACAAATATCCCCGTCAGGTCATAACCGGGCATTTCGGGGACTTGTCCCCCCACATCCACGATCGCCCCATCGGGCAGAACTAATTTCAACCCCAAGACATGATTAGTTGTCACTCCATACTTTAGGCAATGGACACCCCCAGAATTTTCGGCAATATTTCCCCCGATCGAACACACAATTTGGCTAGAAGGATCCGGTGCATAATAAAAACCAGCGCCCGACACCGCTTGAGTTACCCAGTTATTAATTACCCCCGGTTGCACCACCACTCGCTGATTTTCGAGATCAACCTTGAGGATTTTTTTCATCAGTGCCGTGACAATTAACACACAATTCTCGGTAGGTAAAGCTCCCCCCGATAGCCCTGTACCTGCACCTCTAGCAATAAAAGGGATATTGTAGCGATCGCACACCCGTACCAAGGCTGCCACCTGTTCCGTAGTTTTGGGCAGAACAACCACCGCCGGCCGTTGACGATAGCTAGTTAGACCATCACACTCGTAAGCAATCAATTCTTCCCGCCGTTGCACCACTAGGTCTTTGCCGACAATCGTAATGAATTCTTTAATTATTGGTTGCCAGTTGATCGATCGCTCTGATTGGGAAATATCTTGGGTAAGCATGGGAAAAGGAGGTAAATAATACTTTGATTAGATTTCAGACTTAAAACTCTATTTATACACGTCTCCCCTAGCTCCAATTATATAAACTTCAATATCATCAGTATCAGAACTTAGAGTAAATATAACTCGAATTTTGCCAACTCGAAGCCGATAAAATCCTTCCCATGTCCCCTTCATTTTTTTGATATCCAGACTAGTAAAGGGGATTATACCTTGCTCTTCAATAGCAATAAGAAGTTGATTAAGTTGAGACTGAATTCTAACAGAATCTTCAAGGGGTACCTTCTGCAAAAACTTAATTGCTTCCTTGCGGAATTTGACTGCCATGTTTAACCCAATCTGTCATGTCAATAAATTCTTCAGCTTTATAATCTGATGGGGAACCAAATTCACTTTCTATTTCTACCTGCTCTTCCTGAGAGATGTAAGGCATAAGAGATTTATAGAGCATTAGTCTCTCTTCTCGCAGAACCTCTCGGATACTTTCTTTAATCAATGCTTTTAATTCTTGAGTTTCCATTTTGTTTAAATAAGCTCTAGGTTGTAACAATCTTTTTTCTTGAGCTTGCATAATGATCAGCTATGTATGATCAAAGTTTAACTCTATCATAATAAGAATATTCCTAATTTATTCTATGTCCTCACTGGTGCGGCTCTTGCTATATTTTTAAAGAATATGAGAGAAATCTGGCTATCTAATTTACTTTTTTCTTCCCTAAAGTTTGGGCAGGGTGAGGGTAAAAGCGGTAGATCCAGTAGGGGTTTTATCCAGCTTGAGATCACCGCCGTGTCCCCTAGCAATTTCCCTAGACAGGGCAAGCCCCAGCCCCACCCCTTCTACTTGGTGGTTACGATTTGCTCCGCCCCGATAGAAGCGCTCGAAAATCTGCTGTCGATCGAGGGGTAACAAATCCAAAGATTTATTATGAATAGTTACTGCTACCGTATCCTGTTGGTAACGGGCGTAGATTTTCAGCCACCCATCTGGCTGGTTATATTTGATGGCGTTGGTAATTAGGTTGTATAAAACTTGGATTAAGAGGTCTCGATCGATACTTGCTCGTAAGTCTGGTGCAATCTCT